>JAENWH010000166.1 GCA_016650135.1 Peptostreptococcaceae bacterium | reverse complement strand
TTTCCGGAGGAGCACCTGAAAGAGATGCTTATATTGAATTTCTCAAATCCGGTGAAAGTGATTACCCTATTGAACTGCTGAAAATTGCCGGTACAGATATGAGCAGTCCAAAACCGATTGAAAGAGCTATGAAAGCATTTGAATCATTAATAGATCAACTTGAAAGATTAATATAGGTGAAAAAATGGCTCAACGAAAAATATGCATTTTCAGAAATGGAACTCAAGTCTCAGTTAAGACACAAAAACTGCTGAAAATCAAATTAGAAAGCAGCGGTTTTTCAGTTCTTACAAAGTTTTCTGAAGATGCAGAACTGATTGTATGTATAGGAGGAGATGGTGCTTTTCTCCAGACGGTTCATGAACTTGACTTTCCTCATATCCCAATCATAGGCATAAACACTGGTCATTTGGGGTTTTTTCAGGAAATTCAGCCAAACCAACTGGATGACTTTATTTTTAACTATAAACAGGGGAAATACGGCATTCAGTTGTTATCAACTGTTAAAGCAACTGCCACTATCGGTGGAAAGCAAATTGTACATAGAGGGTTAAATGAAATTATTATCAGAGGTGACATGTCATATTCAATTCATCTCAACATTTCAATCGGGGGAAGCTTTATAGAACGTTTCAGCGGTGATGGCATCCTTGTTGCAACGCCGGCGGGAAGCACTGCATACAATTATTCTCTTGGAGGATCAATCGTAGATCCAAGATTAAACCTTTTACAATTAACACCAATTGCGCCGATGAATACAACGGCTTATCGGTCATTTACATCAAGTATCCTGCTCCCTACGAACTCATCCCTTGGAATTGTGCCGGAATATACTAAAAACCATGGTCTGCAAATTCTTGTCGATGGAATGCAATACAGTTATGGAGATATCGAGCATATAAGCATTGGGTTATCAACTAAAGAAGTAAAGCTGCTCCGGTTTGAAACTTATGATTTCTGGTCAAAAGTTAAAAGCAAATTTTTATAAAGATTGGTGATAAATGAGAAAATTCGATTATATTGTTACTGAAGATGATGTGAAAAATGAGTTCCAGATAAAGGAGCTCTTACGTTATAATTTCAAGCTTTCAAGCAGACTTAATAAAAAAATCAAAAGAGAAAATCTAATTTTACTTAACGGGAAAGCCGTTAAAACCTACCTTCTCCCTGATGCTGGAGATATTTTATCAATCAGTATGCCGGAAGAGATCAGTGATTTTATCCCGGAAGCAATCCCAATTGAAATTGTTTATGAAGATGACGATTTACTGGTCATAAACAAACAGCCTGGAATCGTTGTTCATCCAACAAAAGGTCATCATTCTCATACCATTGCAAATGGTGTAATGAAATATATGCTTGATTCTAAGCAAAGCTTTAAAATCAGGTTTATCAACAGACTGGATATGGATACATCTGGTATTTTAGTTGTGGCAAAAAATTCTCATGTTCAGGATGATTTCACAAAGCAAATGGCTAACAATAAAGTCGAAAAAAAATACATCGCTATTGTAAAAGGCATTATTGAAAAGGATGAAGGAATCATTGACCTCCCCATAGGAAGACCGGATATTGAAAGACCCGAAAGATCAGTTATCCAGGATAATACTGGAGCTGATTCCATTACCCATTATAAAGTCATTGAAAGATACAAAACAGGCCATACTTTGGTTGAACTGATTTTGAAAACTGGCAGAACTCATCAGATAAGAGTTCATATGTCGCATATCGGTCATCCAGTCGTCGGCGATCATCTCTATGGAGGTTCCAACGTTCTGTTAATTGAAAGACAGGCATTACATGCCCATAAACTTTCATTCTTCAAATCAATCACAAAGGAAAAACTTGAACTTGAAGCCCCTGTTCCAGAAGATATTGCTCAATTAATCAAAAATCTTCAAGATTCAAACAAATAAAAAAAACAGGTATGGCACCTGTTTTTTTTATTGATTCGAATTTAAATTAGTTTTATTTGCCTTCAAGTATATTTTTCACTATTTTCACATCAGACCTTGTTTTGACATAAAGCAATCCGCGTTTTTGTCTGGTTTCTCTACCTTTTCCAGTAATAAGTATTACTCCTCCTGCTGTTGCCTCTTTGATAGCCTCTCTGATTGCCTCTTCTCTGTCTTCTATGATTGAGCACTCGCAAGTGTTGCCTTTCATATGCTTTACTATTTCTTCACAAATCTTAAGAACAGGTTCTTCCCCTGCATCCTCCTCTGTAATATAGGCTTTACTTGCATATTTCCCCGCAATTTCTCCAAGTTCTTTTCTTCTGGCCTGTGCTTTTTTACCTGGGCAGCCAAAAACAATGGAAATTTCACTTTCAGGGAAATCTTTCTTGGTTGACTCAAACAATGATTCAAAACTCATTTTATTATGGGCGTAATCAACGACAATATGGAGGTTTTTCTTTGGTTCCTTAAAAATTTCCATTCTGCCCCTTACTTTAGCCTTCTTTAAACCATGGTATACATGATCAAGCGGAATGTTTAAGGCATAACAAATTGAAATCGCAGCTAAAGCATTATATACATTAAAGAACCCTTGCATAGACAATTTAAATTTCTTTGTAAAACTGTCGCATTGCACTGAAAAGCTGATTTCCTTTCCATTTGTGGTAATATCATAGCCATAAATATCTGCACCTTTATTTAAACCAAAGGTAATCACCCTGTTACATTTCTTTGCTTCCGCTAAAACTCTTTCAGGATAATCAATGTCCAAATTCACACAGGCAATATTGCACTGATTAAATATTGACAATTTCGATTTAAAATAATCTTCAAAACTTGAATGTTCAATATCACTGATATGGTCTTCTCCTACATTTAGAAAACATCCGACTTCGTATTGTATCCCCTGCACCCTGTCATATTTCAAAGCTTGACTGGTCACTTCCATCGTCAGGTATTTCAACCCACTTGAAGACGCATTAGCGAAATGTTTATGGAGTTCAAGTGATTCCGGTGTTGTCAGATGGGATTCTTCTTTAATTACTCCGTCATAATTATCTATGCCTGATATTATTCCACAAGGTTTTTTCTTTTCATGCTTAAGATAATCGTCCAGGATATATTTTACAAAATAAGCGGTTGTGGATTTGCCCTTTGTTCCTGTGATACCAATTAAAGTCAAATTTTTCCATGCATAATTTGTGTAAATCTCTGCTATATAAGCCATTGCTTTTCTAATATCCTTTACAATAATATATGAAATCTCATTGCTTAAATCTTCATATTTTGACTCACTTAAATATACAAAGGCACCCTCTTTTATTGCATCTTCAAGATACTTTTTATCAAAATGGCTTCCTTTACATATAAATAAGGAATTATATTCGATATCCTTCGAATTGAATGAAACATATCTGATTATAGTATCAAGATCTTCCTTTTTTACATTCGATTCTATAATCAGTTTTTTAGCCTTTAATATTTTTATGGCATCGCTTAAAATAAGTACATTTTTATTCATTGTTAACCTCCAATGTTTAACCCTTTAATTTTTTCCCGCAATATTCCAGGGATTTCTTTGCAAGAATACTCATTGCATCCATATAATAATCTCCAATATTATAGGTTTCTTTAAAACATGATAATTCAGTACAAGCCATAATTACGCAGTTACAACCTGCCTCTTTCAATTGTTCATCGATTGTCTCAAAGTCACTTATTTCAATTTTTCCGCCATCTTTTATCCCGTCATAAATTATTTTCATGATAAGCTTCTGGCATTCTTCAGAAGGTATAACGGGTATAAATCCAGCTTTTCTACACGCATTTTGATATAAACCGGTTTTGATTGTTCCATCTGTAGCTAATATACCCACCTTAGTTACGTCTTTATCAATCGCCCCAATTGTTTCTTTTATCATATTTATGATGGGTACACTGATTTTTTTCTGGATACTGTCGACAAAATAATGAGAAGTATTGCATGGTATGGCAATATAATCAGCACCCAACTCTTCAAGTGATTTTGCATCTGCCAGGAGTTTTGCGTAAAGTTCTTCTGTGTCATTCTTTAAAATTGCTTTCGTTCGATCAGGCATTGAAGCGTGATTAAATATAATCATATTCAAATGATCCTGGTCACAATGTGCATCATTCTTTTCAATAATCATTCTGTAAAAAAGCTGCGTAGCCAGCGGCCCCATGCCACCAATCACACCTAAAAGCTTTTCCTTATTTTCCTTCATAACCCCTCCAGTATCCAATCATTTGCCTAAATATTTTTTAAACTTAAAATAATGTCCAATCATTGATTTTTCCAGTTTTAATCTTCTCAACAAGCCTCTGTCGGCCTTGTAGAATAATGGGTTTACATATTTACCTGCCTTTATTAATGCTGTCATCTCTTTTTTATATGCCAAAGGTCTTACGTAATCAAAGGCGACTTTCTTAGGAACTACCATCCAAAGATTCCTGTTTGTAACAATCATTTCTTCAAGTTCAATATTTTCAATATAATCTTCTACTAAATATTTTGCAATATTAGCTCCGGCACCAGTAACGTAATAATTGCTTCTGCCCTGCCTTGTATTTATTTCAAACACCTTATATTTGCCATCTCTCTGATCATATTTAATGTCAAAATTAGAAAAGCCGGTATAATTCATATTTTCTAAAAACTTTTTATACTGTTTCTCCACTTCTTCATTATGTTCAGTTATAATGACAGCATGATTTCCAGTCCCATGTGGTGTATGTTCTTCAAGCAGAACATGACCAAGACACATTAGTTTAACCTTTCCATTTTGATCAGAGTAATTGGTTAAAACTCTCATAAAAGTATCATCCCCAGGAATAAAATCCTGAATAATAACAGAGTCTTTATACCCTGACTGATAAATATCCATTAAAACTCTTTCCAATTCTTCTCTTGTATCCACCTTATAGACCTTATTTTGATTCTCAAATGGATTTCTCCAGTATTCAATACCATTAGATGGTTTAATGATAAACGGAGGCGCAAAAGGCAAATCAAATACCTGTCCCATAGACGCATGGTGTACAAAGGTATCCGGGTAAT
>JAENWH010000317.1 GCA_016650135.1 Peptostreptococcaceae bacterium | reverse complement strand
TTCCGAACCTTTAAATTCAATCAAGGATTTTTTCTCCTCAGTTTTGAAACCTGATTGTGCTTTTTTTTTAACCAATCCACATCCATTGAAAGTTCGCCGATTTTTTTTATAAGAAGCTCCTTTTCTTCTTCATGTTCATTCTTCAGTTTTTCAACATCTTCACCGTTCTTGTCGAACACGGATGGCATTTTACTAATGAATTCGGCTTTCCAACGACTTAGGAGGGGTTGAGCTACTTCATACTTTCTCGAGATCTCTGCCAAGGGGCTTTCTTCTCGCAGGATTTCCAATACTATCTCTGCTTTTTCTTGGGGAGACCAATTTCTTCTCATTCTACTCATAATGTTATTATAACTTATTTCTAAGAATTTGTGTCCAACCTTATGTGTACATTATAATTCCAGAGCAGGAAGTGATCATATGTTTGACAAAACTACAATCAATTGCTCGAATATTGGCAAATTTATTTTACTTTATCGTCTTGTTGTTATATAATTATAAAATGGAAATTTTTCAATGAGAAGTTTAATTTGGGAAATTTATAAGTAGTGTACGAAAATTATTTCAGTTAAGGAGGGTAACGGTTTGAAATTTAGTAAGTTATCACACATCATCACACTCTCTGTTCTTCTTGTGCTTTCTTGTGCTGGTATTGCATTTGGAGGAGAAGAACATAGTATTGGAGAATCTTTGCCGGTATTTAGTATCATTCCTTTCGTTGGGATGCTGCTATCTATTGCAATCATTCCTCTGGTTAAAGGAGAGTGGTGGGAAGAGCACAAGTGGAAGGTTTCCTTATTTTGGTCTCTTTCCTTTATTATTCCGTTCGCGGTAGGGTATAGTTCTAAAACAGCTTTCGTTAATTTACTTGAAGTTGTTCTGCTGGATTATCTGCCTTTCATTGTTCTACTATTTGGTTTATTTGTTGTTGCTGGAGGCATTCTTCTTCGCGGAAATCTAGTTGGATCTCCAAAAGTCAATTTAATACTTTTATTAATTGGAACTTCCTTGGCGAGCTGGATCGGTACTACCGGCGCCAGTATGGTTATGATAAGACCTGTGATCAGAGCTAATGCTTGGAGAAACAAAAAGGCACATGTGATTATTTTCTTCATCTTCCTGGTATCCAATATAGGAGGAAGTCTCACACCGGTTGGAGACCCGCCGCTTTTTCTTGGGTTCCTTCGCGGTGTTCCTTTCTTCTGGACCATGCATTTGTTTCCTTTGATGATTTTTAACGTGGTTATTCTGTCTTTAGTATTTTTCTTTTTGGATAAAAGACTGTATAACAGGGAGATTACAGACGGCAACCTACCGCCTGGTACTCATGGTCAAAGCATAACAAAAGAGCCATTGAGAGTCGAGGGAATCCATAACCTGATATTCCTAGTTATGATTGTCGGCGCAGTAATCATCTCCGGTCTTTTGGCAGGCATACCGGCCTTTGCTGACCAGAGTACAGGAGAACTATATGGCCTTCATATTTATGATGAAGTGACAATGCCTTTCACATACATCATACAAATGGCAATCATTCTGATTGCTGCGTTATTGTCCAGCAAAACTACCAAGCAGATCATACGCAAAGACAATAATTTTACCTATGATGCTATAATTGAAGTAGCAACATTGTTTATTGGTATATTCATCACAATGATACCGGCATTGGCGATATTAAATGCAAGAGGGGCATCCCTTGGTATTGTCGAACCCTGGCAGTTTTTCTGGGCAACCGGAACTTTATCAAGTTTTCTAGACAACGCACCAACATATCTTGTTTTCATGACCACTGCCGGCTCCTTGAATTTACCGGGACTTGCTACGATGGTAGGATCTATTGCACCGGAATTACTGCTGGCGCTTTCTGCCGGCGCAGTTTTCATGGGAGCAAATACTTATATCGGCAATGCACCAAACTTTATGGTCAAATCAATTGCTGAATTTGAGAGTATCAAAATGCCGAGTTTCTTTGGATATATGGGATGGTCTATTGGAATTCTGATTCCATTATTCATACTGGACACAGTGGTATTTTTTCTTTAATATAGTTCACATCTCAGATGTGGAATTTTCACAGCACAGGGAATTACTGAGACGTTCCCTCGGCATTTTTCGGGGGCGTAGCTTAGCTGGGAAAGCGCTGCGTTCGCAACGCAGAGACCGGGGGTTCGAATCCCCCCGTCTCCACCATATAAGAACGCTAATTTTGATACGGTAAGTGTCAAGGTTGGCTTTCTTGTTTTATGCCCAGAAATGGCTGATTTACTGGGTTTTAAGGCGTTTTACGCTTTGCTCAATATAACGTGGGAACTAACACCGCATACCGTTTTCGACTTTTTCTTGCCAAGCACAATACCCTCGCTTAACGATTTAGCAAGGGGTGTGCAAAAAAAGAGGTCGAGCCTTAAAACTCAACCTCAATCTCTATGCTATTCTTGAACTGAAATGCCATTCTGCCATCGTGGAAAACGGTAGCTTTTCAAGTAATTCTACCCACAGCCTTTCGTACCATACATCGTTTACTATCGGAAAAATCAATTCTCAGTCATCTATGACTTCTTAAGTTTTATTTTGTGCGCTAAAAGTCTCACCCAGCAATTGATCTTACATATCAATTATTCCAACTTATAATTCTTCTCCCGAAACAGCTTCAAACAAACATCGACGACGTCAGGGTCATAAAGGATGCCGCTTTTTTGCACGATCTCCTCCATGGCTTTATCTATGCCCAGGGCTGGCTGTGGTTTTTGATCAAGGCAAACTCAATTTCAGACAATTTACCTGGCTTATTCAATATCTCACTGGGCACATTTATTTTCCCAATATCATGCAGATTCCCCGTTACCGCGATTCATTCGATCTGCTCGTTTGATAAATAAGACAAACGCATCAATCATAAATTAATGATAAAAAGCAATCCATATATCATCAGCTTTAGAAGGGGTGCCATCGCCGGGAGTAATACCAGCCATTTTTATATTATATTTGTCTATCAGTGAAGCTGCCTGAGGTGGTATTTTGGAAGGATAAATAGTTCCATTTATAGCAATCAAACGCATTAGAGATAAATAGGCGTTCGTTTTTTGGAGGTCATCTCCGAAGATTCGTTTCATGGTATCTGTAATCATACGATTACCACGTTCTAT
>JAENWH010000447.1 GCA_016650135.1 Peptostreptococcaceae bacterium | reverse complement strand
TATACAGGAGGTACCCTATGGGATTCAACTTTAGAAGATCAAAGAACATTGGGAAAGGCTTTAGAATTAATATGACACAAAATGGCCCGGGATTGAGTTTTGGTAAAAAAGGTGCAAGGGTAACAGTAAATAAAGATGGTGTTCGTGGGAGTGTGGGTATTCCAGGTTCGGGGATGTCCTACAGCAAGCAAAAGAGCTTCACGAAGAATGAATTATACCGAAAATGGTCTAAAATTCTAGGTTGGATTATTTTCGCTGTTGCAATAGCTGCTATAGTCTTGGGATACCTAGAATGATGCAAGATTTCTATAAAAATAATTAATATTCATGGTATTTAAGTACCAATTGTTGTAAACTTGTATTTAATAGTAGAAGCAGAATTAGAATTAGAAAGGGAAGGGTAATTTATATGAGATATATTGACTTGAGAAGTGATACTGTAACCCAACCAACTAAATCCATGCGTGAGGCAATGTATATTGCTGAGGTTGGGGATGATGTATACCAAGATGACCCAACAGTTAATGAATTGGAAGCTCTTGCAGCAAAAATGCTTGGAAAGGAATCTGCCATGTTTGTTCCATCTGGGACAATGAGCAATCAGCTTGCATTGATGTGTTTTACCAATCGTGGAGAAGAGATTATCGTTAGTGCAGATTGCCATATCTTTGCCCACGAGGTAGGAGCGGCTGCGGTATTATCAGGTGCGAATCTAAGGCAGCTTTCCTTTGAAAAAGGTATTTATGATGTGAAAATGATAGAGAAGGCAATCAGGTCGGATGATATTCACGAGCCAAGGACTGCTCTTATCTGCATGGAAAATGCCTTGGCAAATGGGAACGTGTTCTCTATTGAGATTATGGAAGAGGTTTATGCCTTGGCACAAAAAAATGGAATCGCTGTGCATTTGGATGGAGCAAGAGTCTTTAATGCCGCAACAGCTCTTGATGTTGATGTGAAGGAACTTACAAAAAACTGTGACACTGTATCGTGCTGCTTATCGAAGGGACTTTGCGCACCAGTCGGTTCCATACTCGCTGGAGACACGAAAGTGATCGCCAATGCTAGAAAGTATCGCAAAATGCTTGGCGGCGGCATGAGGCAGAGCGGAATTCTTGCAGCTGCAGGAATAATCTCCCTCAAGGATATGACAAAGAGACTAAAAGAGGATCACGATAATGCCAAGTACATGGCAAAGAAACTTAGTGAACTTGCGGGTGTCGAAGTTGACCTGGATTCCGTATGCATCAATATGGTGTTTTTCAAGTTAAATAGACCCGAAGAACTGATAGACAGCTTGCCAGAAAAAATGCTGGAAAATGGAATTAAGATAAACGGCTGCGAACTTGGAGAATTCCGTTTTGTAACTTCTAATGATGTCTCAAGGGATGATATTGATTATGCAATATCAACATTTTCAAAGTTTATTGTTTAAAATGCAATAGTTCATTGATCCCATCAAAAGCTCCGATTTATTTTATCTTAATAAATTCCGTGCATGTGACCCACTATAGTTAAATTGAGATATCGCACAAAAGTGGTACAATTGTATTAGGCTGAGGTGAATTCTCGGGTCCCTCACTTGTATATGTTTAGGAGATGTTTATGCTGGCAATTTTTTTACAATCATTAATCATCGGGTATTCAGGAGCAATCATGCCTGGCCCGATGTTTACTTACACTGTGGATAAAAGTATTCGCTATGGCATAAAGCCTGGAATTCTAGTATCTCTAGGTCATGTTTTTCTGGAACTGATTCTTGTAATCCTCATATTTGCCGGAGTTGGGAAATATCTTGCGACGGATTCAGCCGGCGTCATTATTGGTTTAATTGGGGGGGCTTATCCTAGGCTTCCTTGGATTCAATATGCTGAAAGATGTTTATCTAAACAGAATATCCCTTGAAACAAAAATTGGAGATAATGACAGACAAGGCAATATGTTTTTAGCAGGAATGGTTTTGAGCGTAACCAATCCATATTTGTTGATTGTCAAGTAAAATTGACCACTTTTTACCATTTTTTACGTTGAAAACTGACCACCAACATAATGCTCTTAGGTTAGCTCATTTTTCTACTCATTTTCAGTTTTTCTGGTGTGAAAATGAGTAGAATTCTAATTTT
>JAENWH010000454.1 GCA_016650135.1 Peptostreptococcaceae bacterium | reverse complement strand
TTTACAAATACTGCAGATGTTCGCGGATATAAAGCTGTGAAAAACAATATACCTCTTGATGAGATGAATAGGAAACTTTCCGATTTAAAAGGGAAAGCTCTTAATTATGCTAAAAAAAGTATGGATTCTCAGTTCTATCATGTTGATGGCGGAAATGATGATTTATTGAATAAGATTCTCTGGTTTGCGGCTTGTAATGATAAAAAATATCCATATAAGTTTGATGGCAAGGGAGTTGATGATGATGATGACGATTAGAATAATATGAATAAAAGTCTAAATATAAAATTTCAAAGTTTTATATTCAGACTTTTATTATTTATGACAGTGGCTATTGATGTTATCTGTCATAATTTATCTGTAAATTAGTGTATCCTAAACAAAATAGAATATACGATATACGCAAAAGATAATGTTTTATTTTGTTCTGATTTTATGTCCTTTCAATCCGTAATAAAGAATATAAAGGAAACAAGGTATACATATCCAATAAGCGTTTTGTGCGCCAGTAACATCTTTCATAAAACCATAAGCGGCTGGAATTAAAGCCCCACCTACAATGGCAATAACCATTAAAGAGGATCCTGTCTTAGTAAACTTACCTAAGTCAGTCATTGCCAGAGGCCACAATGCCGGCCACATTAATGAACAACCTAATGCCATGAATGCAATAAAGTAAATAGATAATTCTTCAGGAGAGAAAACAACCAGTAGTGATCCAAATAAAGCTGTATAAGCACAAAATTTTAAGGCTTTAGCCTGACTTAGATACTTAGGTATCAGAATAACTCCGAAGATATATCCCAGAACCATACCTATTGGAGCAATCCATGCGTAATATTCGGGATTAGCCAAACCCAGACTGGTTGCATAATCAACAAGGGTTCCTAATGATACCGTTTCAACACCGACATATAGGAAAAGAGCAACTACTCCTAACAATAGGTGTGGAAACTGCCAGATAGACGTTTTATTTTCTGCATATTCACACACTTCATCTGAATTTTCATCTTCACCAACAGCTTTCACCTCTGGAAGTTTTGAAAAAAATGCTAATACACCTAAAAGAATAAATACACCTATTATAATATAAAAAGGTATGTTGATATCATTAAGTGAAACATTCTCTACATTTTTGCCTATTATCAATGCTAAAAATAATGGAGCAATTGGCCATGCCAGCTTATTGGCAATACCCATATAACTCATACGCTTTGCTGCGCTCTCCATCGGTCCTAATATGGTAATATACGGATTAACAGAAGCTTGTAGAAAAGTATTTCCCATACCACTAATAAACGAAGCCACTAAGAAAAGAGGTAAACTTTCCAATCTTGCCGATGGAATAAACAAATAAAAGCCAATTGCAAACATCAAAAAAGATAAAGCCATTGTTCGTTTATATCCAATTTTCGCAATCACTAATGAAGCCGGATATCCAAAAATCAGAAAGGCTGAAAAAGTTGCTGTTATAACTAAATAAGATTCACCAGAAGATATATCCAAAGCTTTTTTTAGAAGTGGGATAATATAGGAGTTTATTCCTAATGCAAAACCAATTGCAAAGAACATTACTCCTACAATAATCAAAGGAAGTATAAAATTCTCTGACTTAGATTTTACATTTTGTTTGTTTACCATAATTAAGAGTTTATAAAATTAATAATTAGCCTTCATGTTCTTTTTGTCCAATCAATAACAAATCTATATTTATTTATAAAAGATTGCTGTCTTTATAAATATAACTTTTCGACTTTTGATATTGAGTTTATTCTTCTTTTTTTAATTTATCTATATTCTCTTTGTTTAAAGGATTGATTATGTTCTTAGCTTCAGGTGTATAAGCAAATTCAATTTCTTTTTTGAATTTTTCAGAAATTTTACGCCTTACTATTTTCATTGTAGAATTAAGAAGATGATTCTTTTCAGTAAATCTTTCGGGTAATACAATTATTGCAGACGGGAGCCATCTCTCGGGGAACAATCCTTCAGAGGTGCCGTTTTTTTTGTATTGATTTATTTCTTTCAGAATTATTTTCAGATAATCAGAAGTATTTTTATTCTGATTTAGTTTAG
>JAENWH010000181.1 GCA_016650135.1 Peptostreptococcaceae bacterium | reverse complement strand
CCAAGTGCTATTCGATAACCATTTTCCGGATGCTTATTATATTCAAACAGTCCTTCCTTTGACAATTTCGAAACATCTTTTGAAAGTAAGTCTTCGCTAAGTGTCAGTTTACCAATATCATGAACCTCCATCAGGAGTTCAAACTCGTTTAGTTTATTAGTAGATAGATTCAACTTTGGTTCAGCGTCAATTTGGTTGCGAAGCCCAAAGAGATACTTAAATAAAAGGTTTTTTTGTTATCGTTTTTTACGTAATCCTTACAGGATTTATAAATTCTGCTGCAAACTTTTATTGCACCTGCGTCTCCAGTATGATTCAACAATATGACAAATTCGTCTCCCATATCATGCCCAAATAATCGATCCATCAGGCTTAAAGTACCTTTTATCCATACTGAATCCATTGATTTTTCTCTTTTTTAAAAGATTCAGTTTATTAATATTTTCTTGAAGTTCGTCAGGGTGAGAGTAATTTTTCCAGTCCAGGTTTTGAAGCTCTTGAGGAGTCCTCCCAAGAATTTCGCAGAATTTACTATTCAATTAATAAACAAATCCAGTCTTCGTGTCAAAAATCCCTATTCCAACTGGAGCTTCCTCAAATATGGTTCTAAACCTGTCTTCACTTTCTCGAAGTGCCTTTTCTGCCTGTTTAATATTGGTTATATCCAGAATAAAACCTTCACTGTATGTTAATTCACCATTTTTGTCTTCTACAGGTATCGATTGCCTGGTCACTGGTTACATAAATAGTTGCTTCTTCTTGAGAATAAAGTTCAAAATCATTTTTCCCAATGATATATTCTTTTGAAGCATCCGAGTAATCAGCAAAAGCATTGTTTACCGCAAGATAATAACCGTCTTTATCTTTTAGCCAACAACTTAAGGGCTGGTTGTCAATTATAATCTGCAGTGGATTAAAATCTTTCCTTAACTCCGTTCTCGTTTTTTTGTTTTCCATAAAATACTCCTTCAGTATTTAAAAAAAATACTTTTATTATTCAGAGTTTTTATATGATTCAATATATTTTGAGACATCGTATCCATATTTTCATTATTGACCACTTTAATATTTATATCATAAATATCTGTAGCATGCAGCAAAAATTTAATAAATGCGTTTATAATTCTCACTGGTGGAACAGCCACCGTCCGGTTTTGAATAGGAGAATGGTATTTTTCGTATTCCAGCAGCAAATCACTTTGGATAAACCCAAGGTCGCTGATAAAACATTTATCCACTTCTAATAAGTACTTTTTGTCTCCCCTTTCCATGATTTTATTTATAACGTCAGCCACCCAAAAGTATTCAACATTATTAATGCATCGACTTTCAATCTCAAGTTTTTTCTTTTTATTTTTAACCCTATGGCTGTTTTTTACATCGCAAGTGTCCTCCAGTAAGTTAGCGTAGAGAATTTTCAATTCTTTATCAGGAGAAATATTAAGATTTCTTCTCAGGTTGTTTTCAAATTTTTTGTAATAATTTATGGCGCCGGCTCGATTCCCCAATTTCCCATAAAGTGTAATCGTCTGAAATGCAAAATTCTCATTATATGGTTCAATGATATCTATTTCATTTAATATTTGCAGACCTTCTACATACTTTTCCTGCCCTTCATAAAGGGTTACCAGTTTTTTGAGAATTTCAACCTGCCTGTTCTGGCATGCAACCCTTTCAAACAAAATCAACTCGTTGAACTCATTACAATTTCTTAAATATAACCCTTCCAGAAAATCACCTTTGGAAAAAGATTTCAGCTTCATTAATTTTTCAATATCTTCTTCACCGCATGCCTTATATTTATCCAATTCAATTTTATCACAGTAGAACTTATATTTTTGATTGATACGGCAATAATCTTTGCCTACATTAATAAAGTCTTCGCCTTTTGCATCCTGAGGTATAATTTTCTTAATTGTCCAAAGATTGAAACGCAAATTAGACTTTGCAGCCTCCTCATTGCTGTCAGGCCAAAGGTAAGCAATGATTTTTTCCTTGCTCATATCCCTGCTTTTATTTAATACCAATAAACATAATAAAGCAACAAGTTTACTGCTGGTTTTATCAGCAATACTTGTCCCTTCATAATTAATATCCACTTTGCCAAGCATATTAATTGTCAGCATTTGAATGCCCTCTCATTTTTACTTCAATAGGTTGAAAATTATTTCCCCGCTTTTTATGGTTGTTACTACTTGAATGTCTTTAATTTTATTTTTGCCTATATGAAGAATATCCTGATCTAAAATCACAATATCTGCCAGTTTCTCTGTTTCAAGAGTCCCTTTTTTGTCTTCTTCAAATATTGCATATGCCCCGTTTACAGTAAACATTTTAATGGCTTCATATACGTTTATCCGGTGTTTTTCTACTGGGTGATTAACTGCTGAATAAATGCCTAGTATAGGATCAGCCTGTGTTACATCACAATCCGAACCTCCGCATATAATAACACCCTCGGATATAATTTCATGAAGTGGGCTGGTGTCTTTGTAATGCTCTCCTAAACGGTTCCCGTTCAGCTTGTCTGGTCCCCCCCACAGGTACTCATAGGTAGGCGTCATAGAAAATATCAAGCCTAATTTTTTTGCTCTTTTTATTTGAGACCCGTTAGGCAACTCAACATGCTCCAACCGATGTCTTAACCCGGAAATCCCTGTTTTTTCAATGGCATATTCGTGGGCGGTTATAGCCTGCTCTATCGCTCTGTCTCCAATAGTGTAAAGTGCAAGCTGCATTTTATTTAAATAACATTCTAAAACAAATTCATTCAGTTCCTCTTGTGTGAAATTCAGACCGCCTTTGCTCCCCGGGCAATCAGCATAATCGAAAGATAACGCTGCAGTTCTTGCACCAAAAGTACCGTCAATGTAAAAAGAGCCCCCTATTCGGCCAAGATTCATTTCCTTCACCTTATTAATATCCATTGTCTGATAAAATAAGGCAATGTCTATTTGGAACTGATCAAAATTTTCATAAATAAACTCAGCATCCTTATCTGAATAAAGTCTCCCGCCTTCCATTGCATTCACTGTTGTAATCCCTTTTTTAATGATGTTCTTTATTAAGCTTTCAACAGCATCCATTCTTCTTTCGTTTGGAATGTTTCTCAATACATTTTCTCGCAGTATCGCATTGGCATGATGGGTAATTATTCCGGTAGGCATCTGGTTTTCATCAAAATCAATTCCTTCTAAAGTAAAAGGAATTTTGTAATAAAGCATGGCATACGTATTCAATACGCTTTTTTGATATTCCACGCTATTAATAAATACAGGTGCATCATTGCAATATTTATCCAATATCATTCTGGTCGGCAATTTGTTTTCTTTAAGCTGCTGTTCATCCAGTCTTATACCTCGAATTGGAGTGCGAGGCGAGGAATCTCTGGTCTTTGAAATCAGTCTTCCTATATCACTATAAGACTTAGCCTGACTTAAATCCAGACTTTTCAGATTGATTGCTGCCTGAACCACATGGAAATGGCTGTCAATAAATCCAGGCAAAACGGTTGCACCCCTTGCATCAATTATCTTAACAGCTTGTGCGGCGTATCTTTTATAATCTTCCCCATAACCCAGGTCATAGATTGTATCATCTTTAACGGCAATCCAGTCATACATTATTTCATCTACCATTGACAGGCATTTCCCGTTGATAATTAGAATATATCCATTCATATTATTGCCCTTTTTCTTCATTATTATCCAGTTGCGCTCCTATTCTTTTTTACAGTATATCCCACTATTGAAAACTTTTCAAATTTGTTGAAAAATCTGTTTTCCCGCTACGAAGGTTTTCAAAACTTTAATATCTTTTATTTTTTCCACCTCTATTTCAAATGGATTGCTGTCCAGCAGAACCAGGTCAGCAAATTTATTATTCTCTATTGTACCAAGCACGTCCTGGTCCCCTGTTGTGTAAGCTATATTCTTTGTAAACAGACAGACAGCTTCATAGACTGACAATTTTTCCTCAGGCTCCCATCCACCTTCCGGATACCCTTTAAAGTCCTGCCTTGTTACTGCAGCATATATTCCTTTCAACGGTTCATAGGATTCTACCGGGCAGTCTGAACCACCTGCCATCATCAAGCCAGCATCCATCATTGTTTTCCACAAATAGGAAGTTTTTACCCTTTCCTTCCCTAGCCTGCTTTCAATCCAATACAAATCTGTTGTCAAAAATATAGGTTGTATATCTAAAACGACAGGCAGTTTTTTCATTCTCTCCAGCTGATCTTTGTTTACTACCTGGGCATGAATAATCCTGAATGGAAGTCTTTTCTCCTGATTTTCCTTTGATTTATTAGATGATTTTGTATTTTTTAACACATACTCGATTGCCTCCAGGGTTATTTCCAGAGCTCTGTCCCCAATCGCATGAATTGCCGGTTGCAGACCCAATTCATAAGCCGTCTGTAAATCCCTTATTAAGTCTTTCTTCTCAACTAAAATCCCCCTGTTATCCGGATCATCACTGTAAGGTTCTATCAATGCTGCTGATCTGGCACCTAACGACCCATCAGTAAATAATTTAAATGAGCCGTATTTAACTTTATTAAAGACATCCTTAGTCTGATTTGTCCTATCCCGATTTTCTGGTTCAAAAAGTGTATCCAGACTAACGATTACTCTGAGAGGTAGCAGCCCCTGTTTTTCCAAATCCCTGTAAGTTCCCAGATCTTCATCATAGTTCCATATTTTGGCTGCATAGGTATTAATCGAAGTTATCCCTTTTGAAACCATATCATTTAAAACTTCACACATGATTTT
>JAENWH010000438.1 GCA_016650135.1 Peptostreptococcaceae bacterium | reverse complement strand
TTGGGTTCTACTATATCAGAAATAGCTAAAAAGGAATGAGCACATTCTTTACAGAAAAAACGCTGTTTATTAAGGCGAAGAATGGCTGGAGTCCCATTACATGGAAGCAGTTTTATGTCGCTTGGTTTAGTTCCATATTTGATTATGGCGTAATCTTCGTTTACGCAGCCACATATAGGACAATGCGGAGAAGTATATGAAAGCTTTGCGCTGATAAGGTTGTATGTGATGTTTTTCTTTTTAATTTTGCTAATGTTTTTAGAAAGCTCAATTGCAAAATGAAATTCCATAGTAATGTCAATAGTTAAGTTTGAAAAGGTTTTAGGGAAAGAGTGGGAACAGCTTAACAAAATATAAATAAATGTTTAGATATGTTCCCAAAACTATCTAGAGGTATTTTTTCAAGATACCTCTATTCCGTCAATTCACACTTGATGAAAGAGTTCATTTGGAGTGAACCCCAAAAAGTGGACATTTTAATTCTTGCCGATTACGTGGATTATAAAGGCTGGAATGGGTAGGGTTGTTATCAACTATTAATATTTTTTGACTCAGGGAAAAGATACTGTTTACCAAAGAGGGCTATTATTGGAGATGACGGGGAAATGAGGATTTTAAATGTTTGAATAAATGTATTTATAAATATTAACAATATGATATAATCATGTTGAGTTGGTGAAGTTGGAGAAAGTGAGACATGTAAAATGGATTTTTTTATAAAAACAGAAGATATTGTAAAGTGTATAGCCGATGCAGTTGATTTGATTACGGAAGGTGTTCGTGATCATCATAGGCGCGTTGCTTGTATATCTTACTACATAGGAAAAAAATATGGCTTAGATTCAAATCAATTGGAAAACTTGATTATGGCAGCTGCAGTTCACGATATTGGTGCCTTATCAGCAAAAGAAAACATGAGTTTACTGAAATTTGAAGAAGTAGAGGGAAATCATGCTAAATATGGTGCAAGATTACTGATGAGTTTTATGCCGTTTGCACATCTTGCACCAATTATTGAGGAACATCATACTCACTGGAGTAAAAGTAAACAAGATAAGCCATTTAATAATCTGATTCCAGTTGAAAGTCGTATCCTATACCTTGCGGATCGAATCGCTGTTTTGATTAAACCGGACTTTAAACTTAATCAAGTTGAAGAAATAATTAAATTGATTTCACAAGGTTCTGGAACAAAATTTCAACCGGAATTAGTCAATATCTTTTGTGAAGTAGCGCAGAAAGAAAGTTTTTGGCTGGAGGCTAAAGACGCCTTAGTAAGCAAAGTGCTGAGCAAAACAATATCACGAAATTTGCATTTAGATTCCACTGAACTTATGAATTTAGGCAAAATATTCAGCCAAATGATTGATTTCCGAAGTAGTTTCACGGCTACACATTCAACTGGTGTTTCGACAGTGGCCGAAATGTTGGCCGAATTTATAGGATTTTCAGAAGAGGAATGTCTCCTGATGCGTTTAGCTGGTAATTTGCATGATCTTGGTAAATTAGCCATACCAATTGAGATATTGGAAAAAAAAGGTCCGTTAACAACAGATGAAATGGATATTATTCGAAGTCATACATATTTCACTGATAAATTATTGCTGAATATTGATGAGTTTGAGACTATTCGAGTTTGGGGAGCGCTGCATCATGAAAAGCTTAATGGGAAAGGGTATCCGTTTAAGTTTAAGGCAAATCAGATTCCTTTAGGTTCAAGAATTATGGCAGTTGCGGATGTTTTCACGGCTATTACTGAAGATCGGCCTTACCGAAAAGGTATGGAGAGAATTGAGGTTCTTCAGATTCTTGAGAATATGGTTACAAGTGGCTCGCTTGATAAAAGAGTGGTTAATGCCCTAATTGAAAACTATAAAGTTATAGATTCTAAGCGATGTGAAGAGCAAAGCAAAGCATTGAAAGAATACCATGATTTTTATGTAAAATAGTAATACATTTTGTTTTAGGTTTGATTGTAAGATAATTGTATTATATTAAATAATGTTGAATGTGTTCGATATATAGAATATAATCTCGAGTTTGACAGTTGCGAAACGATAAAACCGTTAGGACCTTTGCAAAATAAAGGCCTAACGGTTTTGCTATTGTATCAAAAAGTGCGTACCTTTTCTACTTTTTTGTTTGTTTAATAATTTTTTTCATCTTTGAAGAA
>JAENWH010000074.1 GCA_016650135.1 Peptostreptococcaceae bacterium | reverse complement strand
TACCTTTACTTGTTGGGTTCGCTTTGGAACAAAACCGCTGGCTTCAGTGATTGTTCCCAAGTAACTTCCGGTAATTTTTTGCGACCGTTTCAGTTCTTTATTCCATTTACTCGACACCTCATAAGCATAATAGCGTCCACGGATTTCTCGTAATTCAACACCTTTTTTCTTGTGCTTTAACACCCAATCAGGAAATTGTTTCATATCAATATATATTACGTTACACGTAATAGCAAAAATAAACAAAAAAACCATACTACCACAAGAAAATATGGATTATTTTAAAAAATATTACATGGCCTTTGGGATGTTATAGTTTAATAGACCTTTTATAAATAACTTTTCGCATATCACTTATTTACCTTCCTCGTCATAATACAGTGAAGCGGCTCCTAAAATAGCGTTTTTTCCATTCGTAATAAATTTTAAACACAAGTCATCAACCACTTTGGGATAAGGAAAACTTCTGATTTGTTCCCACATTGTTTTTTCGAAAAAGGAATGTGATTTAGCAACTGAGCCACCAATAACAATCATGGAAGGGTCAAGAGTAAACAAGATGGTTTTAACAGCAATACCAAGATGTTTTCCGAATTCATCAAAAGATTTCAGTGCACTATGGTTTCCCTCTTTTGCCTGCTTACCAATAATTTCACCACTCTCACCATAATAATTCTGAAAAAATTTACCGCTACAATAGTCTTCCAAAATTCCATCCAGATAAGGAGTGCTGCCAAATTCTCCTGAGCCACAATGCGCATCTGAAAGTAAGTATCCTTTATTGATAATTCCTGCACCCATTCCAGTTCCCAGGGTAAGTCCTACGAAATTTTTTATCTTTCTGTCGTGTTTACCAAACCTGAATTCCCCCAGTGTAAAACAGTTTGCATCATTATTCATATATACAGGTACTTTGAAGCGTTTCTCCAAAATATTCCTAAGGGGGATATTGCCCCAGGCAGGAATGTTTTGCACATCAAACACAATGCCTTTTTCACGATCTATCAAACTGGGCACGCCGATACCGATACCTTTCACCTTTTCATCAAAAACATTCGCAATTACATCAATTAGGAGCTGTGTTATCTCTTCGGCCGTTGATTCTGCTCCGGGCAGTAACCGTTGATTCTTCTTAATGATATTTGAGCCTTTTAAAAGGCAGGCCATTGCTTTTGTTCCACCTAAATCCACACCAATTAAATAATCTTCTTCTAAAAAAACCATTATGTCTATACTTTTTTGTTGAACAATTCTTTTAAATTAACCGTTTTATTTTTCACAAGAGGTTCCGCCCAAAGACTAATGCTGAAAATATAAGCAAGGGTTATAAACAAAAAGAGCATTCCTGTTTTAAGAGAAGTAAAATCGCTGATAAACCCGATTAGTAATTGTATGACAGCCCCGCCCATGATGCCGGTCATTAGAATTCCGGCAAAGGAACCGTGGTGTTTATCCACAGAATTGAGTGCGAGCGAAATAATAATCGGGTACATTACAGAAAGGAAAAATCCTGAAACCGGGAAAGCATAAAGTGAAATTTCACTGTTGCCAAATAATGCAAACAGAAGACATGCCATGGCCAAAAAGGTAAACCATCGTAGCACAATTTTACTATCTAATATTTTAAGCAAAAACAAGCCTAAAACTCCGCCCAATGTCATAAGCCCCCAGAAATAAGCCACCGCATTGGCACCAGTAATTTCCGGATTAAATCCATGATATTGTGCTAAAAATTTAGACATCCAATAGGAAATACCCTGTTCTGTACCCACATAAGCGAATATCCCAAAAAAGAAAAGGATGACATATTTATTCTTGAAAAGAGTAACATAACTGGCACGGCTTCCTACTTTTTCATCATCTTTCAATTTCACTTTAGGAAAACGGACTAACAGCACCACCACAATCATCAACAAGCTGATAAGGGCAAAAACCCAATAGACCGAAACCCATGACATAGAAGTGGGTACGAGCCGGCCTAAAAATCCAATAAAAGGTTTTGCTGTATTGTGCCCGTCAATATTGGTCACCAGATAAGAATACATGAGAGGGCTGATAAACGAGGCTGCCCCGAAAATGAGTTGGGCTAATACTGCATTAAAGGCATAATGTTCTTCTCCGCCAGATACGCGTAACAAAGGATTAATAACCACCTGAAGTACCGCCATTCCTGTACCTATTGTAAACAATGAAATTACAAACACGTTAAAATGCGGCACAAAGGCAAACACTACCGCCCCTGCCATCGCCAGAAAGAAGGCAAGCATCATCAATTTTTTTTCACCCCATCGTTCCAATACATAACCAGAGGGGATAGACATCACCCCATAAGCAATAAAAAAGGAAAAAGGAAGAAATCCAGCCATCGTTTCACTCAAGCCATAACTTGAAGATACACTGGGACTTAAAGCTCCTAAAATATTCGTCATAAAGGAAATGACGAAAAAGGTAAGCATTATTAAACCGATAACCAGAAAATTACGTTTCATGTTTAATTCTTTAATTGTTTAAATTTAATTTTGTTATAAGCTTCTGTTTTTAAGACTGGCGATTTATCCTTCAAATAGCTGTTTTTTATTTCCGCAGACAAAGTCCGAGTTTCGCCAGGAAGGAGTGAAATGTAGTTATCTGACCAAATAACGGGTAAAATAGTATTTCCTGTTTTATTGTCCACGATGGCTAGGGTTACAAAAAAAGCAAGATGTTTCCCCGTATTTTTCAACTGCAATTCAAATAGAACAGAGTTATTCCGTTTCCTTTGTGTGAAGCTATATGACATGGATGTTTCAGGAAGCTGGTTCAACATCGCAAAATCAGCATACTGTTTAGATGGAGTTTGAAACCAAGTGTTGGCTTTATAATTTAGAATATCCTTTTTTTCTGATAGCCAATAGAAATTATTGTCTATTACCTGTTTATTTGAGTTTTGTAGTTGAAGGTCAAGAAAGTAAGTTTCAGTTAATGGCAAGTTTTCAGGTAATTGAAAAATTTCATCAGCTGTGTTAGCCATAATATTAGCAGGGATTGATTTTTCAAAAATGATATTGGATTGAGCATTTAATATCTTGATTTTAAGGAATAAATTGTTATTATTCTTCAATTGGTCATTTACGATATAAATAGCGTTTTTTGAATAATCGTATAAAGCGTGCACCGGTTTATTGGCTTCTTTTGCTCCGTAAAAAGCACCGTTGGGCATAAGGTAAGCATCGTATAGTTGCCAGTATAATTCCGGCCATGCTGAATTGAGCATCCATTGAATCACTCCTGTGGCTTTATAGCGATGAGCAGAGAATGCTTCAAACATGGGGCGCATGAGCTCATAGTTCATCACCTGTGCTTTTTTTGCTAATTCTTTTAAAGAATTTGACTTTCCATATCTAAAATTCAAAGCATCCACATAACGACTGATTGTGGCAAATTTATTGTGTCCACAATGGAAATTCCAAATACTGTCAATGGGCCAACTATGATTCATTGAAAACATTTTACGAAGACTTTGCAAAGGAGGAACCTGGGCACCCGGTCCGGTTTCAGTATTAAATCCAAAAGCCCCGCCGTACAAAGTATCCGCAAACCAGTAAACGGGAGGTTCATAAGCATAAGGTCCTCTCATTTTTACACCGGAAGGTCCGGCAAGAGATGTACACTCAGCTGCTGATGATAAATAAATTCTAGTACTGTCGTAATTTTTAAGAATTGTAAAATAATTCTTCTCAAGTTTTGGTTCGGGACGTTTGTCACTACCACTAAACCATGCGATAATTGATGGATGATTTCTAAGCCAAATAATTTGGTCTTTCCATGCATCAGCCATCATATTCACGTCAGGGGCTGACAAAATACCACCGAATTCTTCATTGACCGGTTTTCCTAAATATTCTTTCCATTCCCATTGGCAGCTCCAGCCTACTAAAACTAAAATTCCTTTTTGGTCACACAAATGATACATTTCTTCACTATTGCCCCAAAAGCCCTCAAAGCGAATAGTATTGAGCCCCATATTTTTCACATAATCTAACTGTGCATCAACAGATGCAGGATTATCATTTAAAAGCAGTTTGTCTGCCCAGCCACCGCCTCTAATAAGTATCTTTTCCCCGTTAACCATCATTCCCCGATGACCGCCTTTAGTCCAAAAGGAAGCTACGCTTCTTACGCCGAAATCAAAGCTTTTGGCATCCATAATTTCAGTGTCAGACTTAAAAGAAAAAGATGCATGGTATAAATAAGGTGTCCCAAGGGTGTAAGGCCACCATAGTTTTGGATTTGTTAAATGTAATTGAGAAAAGTCTTTAGCTGAAAATTGCAAATCCAATTGTTTGCCGGCATCCAAGGTCACCTTTTTTTGAAATTGTTTACCTGCTACCTTTACATATATAGTGCCGGTAACTTCCTTTGACAGGTGATTGGTCAAGAGCAAAGTTGCAGTGAGATCAGCTGAAGAATTATTATTCTTAAGAGTTGCTTCAACATAAGGCTCCGAAATCTCTACGCCCCCATTATGGAACAAAATTACAGGACGGAATATTCCCATATCTCTGTCAGGGGAAGCGGGATTCCAATCTACAAAACCCATGGTGTAATCTCCAGGTTTAGGAGGAAAAACATCAAGTGCCAGGATATTCTTCCCTTTTACAAGATACTTAGTTACATCAAAAGAAAACTGCTTATAGGCATTGTTTACGATAATAGTGTCAGAAACCAACTTACCGTTGAGCCAGATATTGGCTTTATAATTTATGCCCTGAAATTTGAGAAGATAAACCCCTTTTGTATTGGTAATCTGACAAGAAGTGCGATACCACCAACTTGTCTTAAATTGCTTTGTGGGTATTTTCAGCAGATTCTCGTCACGAAAAATGTCTTTATATACTCCGTGTTTTACCAAAACATTTAGAACAGTTGTTGGAACTTTAGCCGAATACCAATCATCAGCTTTAAAGGAAGGGGAAGAAATCATTTCTCCTCCATCTTTCACCAAACTGCTATTTTGAATCTGCCAATGATATTGCAAAGTATCAACAGCAACCGTTTTCCCAATTTCTCTTGTTACGGGTTTGGAAAAAACGAGGCCCGGAAATACAAGAAAAATAAAGACGAAAACAAAAAGTAGATTTTGGGATTTATCCGCCAATCTAAACAGAAACCTGTTATTTTTCATAATATCTTTTATTTAAAAATGCTTTTCAATGCATTATTTTGGTTAATAAGCTTTTCTGATTTTGGTTAATACAATTACCGATCCATTTGGGGTTGCTCTATATATTACATAATTTCCGTTTGAGTCTGTAGATGTAGACGCCTTTTTATGATATTTTCCCTGGGAAACCCTCACCATATTCCAGTTACGGGGGACATAGGTTTTCAGTGTCAATGGGAAATTATACAATGTTTCATTTAGACTATGAATTAAATGAACAGTTATCTTGGCAGGGAGATTATCTTCTGAACGCACACTTGCGGCCATGCGTTCTCTCATATATTTGGTAACGTTTTTAAATGTAGCTTCCCATATATAGGATTCCCTTTTTTTTATATATTCAAAATACTCATTCAATTCCTCGTGGGTAAGAGGCTCCCACCCGATACCATCAATACCATGAAATGCGAATACAATCCAAATATTATCCTTTGTCAATGCTTTATCTACCCATACCTTCATAAGCTTCATAGGAGTATTAGACAATGGGCCTCTTTGCCATTGGACATATTCTTTGTTTGAAATTGTCGGATCCGCATTGCTTGAGCGGTCAATTTCTTCCAGGTAAGGTCTGGGCATGCGGTTACGAAGTGCAGGATAAAGTCTGTGACCAAACCGCATCACACGGGAATCTTCAAGCCCAAAGGGGCATTCGGCAGAGAAAGTTGCACCGGGACCTATGTGATTCAACAAATCCTCGCGACTATTTGCTAGCTCATATTCCAGATTTATCGAATCAAGAATACACAAATAAGAATGTGAGACACTGTGGCCACCAATTTCATTTCCATCTTTTGCGTATTTCTTTAATTCATTCCATGTTACCAATTCAATCTTTGGCTTGACATCTAAAACATAATCCAGTAGCTTTTTAATTTCAATAGCATTTGTTGATGCTTTTATATTTCCATTACGAATTTTAGCATATCCATCATCAATTGTTTTATATGCCTGATGAAATTTTCCTTCTTCATACAAATCTCCGGCTTGTACATGATACTTGTATGTATCGGCGAATCCTGTGACACGGGTGGCCGATGCCCGTTCAAAAAAATTTTCTCGATTTGTGGAAATTTTTGCCGTTTCTGCGATGATTTCATTGATGGGTCTGCCAATGAACTTTGGCATATATTGTGAACCAGGTATCGATCCAGTAATTACAAAAAAGGTTCCCTTAAATCCGAATTTGTTCATTATTGGCAGGGCGATCTTAAATTGGTTAATCGTGTTGTCATCATAAGTCAAAGAGATGGCAACTTTTTTTCCATCCTGCCATCTAGTGATTTCTGTATGTCCAACAATATTATTTGACGTTTGGGCATGTGTAATGCATACAGTTAAAAAGATTGCATAAATAACGGTGATAATTTTTTTCATAGTATTTGATTTTTTACTGTTAAAATATCTTTTTGAAGATGGAATATCGTATATTTAATTTGTGTCAAGTTTCACGAGGTTGTTTATGATAACTTCTGTATTTGGATGATTTTGTAAAAAAGTTACTGGGACATTTTCTGTAATTGGTCCATCTATCATTTTTCTGATAATTTCTGCTTTGTTTTCGCCCAAGGCCATCATGAAAATTCTGTGAGATGACATAATTGTACCGACTCCCATCGTAATAGCTCTGTGGAGCGTTTGTTGTTCTTTGTTATTGAGATCAGTTGTAGTTGTACTGGCGACAGTTAATGAATCAAGAGTTACCAGTCGTGTGGGAGAATCTATGTCCGAACCGGGTTCGTTAAATCCAATGTGCCCGGCAAGCCCAATGCCAAGTAATTGTATATCAATTCCACCTAAAGATTTTATTTTTTTTTCGTAGTCCTGGCAGAACTCATCTACCTTTTCTTCCAGTAGTGAACCATCGGGCAAATTGATATTTTCCTTTGGAATGTCAATGTGATCGAATAAATATTCATACATGAAATGGCTGTTATTTCGTATGTTATTACCCTTTATGGGATAATGCTCATCCAAGTTAAAGGTTATCGTATTTTTAAAACTCAGGCCTTCTTCTTTATGCATACGGACTAACTCTTTATAAAGGCTTTTGGGACTTGCTCCTGTTGCCAAACGTAATACACAAGGTTTACCTGATTTGTTTTTATTTTGAATCTGCCAATGATATTGCAAAGTATCAACAGCAACTGTTTTCCCAATTTCTCTTGTTACAAGTTTGGAAAAAACGAGCCCCGGAAATACAAGAAAAATAAAGACGAAAACCAAAAGTAGATTTTGGGATTTATCCGCCAATCTAAACAGAAACTTGTTATTTTTCGTAATATCTTTTATTTAAAAATGTGTAACTAATCAATACCAAAATTAAAAAAAACAATGGTTATTAACAAAGTGTTATATGATTTATTTATAACTTACTGTTTCATACAGGTTTAAGCCTCTGTGTTTTTAATATTGGGATAAGATTTTAAAAGTGGATTCAAATAGCATGTTCTCCAGTATGTGTTTTCTGAAAAACACATGTTATCAACAATTTAGGTGGTTGTATGGTGATAACTTTTAGACAAAAAAATGGAGAACAGATTTAAAAGCCTTACGATTTTTGATTTTCAGAAACGATTTCCTAATGATGACGCATGTTAT
>JAENWH010000273.1 GCA_016650135.1 Peptostreptococcaceae bacterium | reverse complement strand
GATGAAATCGCTATGGCAGACGTCTGGATTGTTGATGAAAATCTCAATCTGATTACAAGTAGTCAAAATGGAAATCAGCAATACAATTATGCAGAACTTCCCGAAAACGCAGATGCCGTAGTTAAAGAAGTCTTTCAAGGGGAAACTAATTTTAGTGAAGGCTTTAGTGATCTTTTAAATGCACCAACCTTGACAATTGGTATGCCAATCATTACCGATGGTAAGATTGTCGGAGCATTATTGCTTCACTCACCAATGGAAGGAATGAATGGCGCAATTACTCGAGGAATCAAAATTTTATTGATCAGTTTATCCGTAGCACTTGTAATTTCTCTTATTTTATCGTTTTTACTTGCATATTCGTTTACAAAGCCACTTAAAAAAATGAGAGGCTCCGCAGTCAGATTGGCTGATGGAGATTTTAGTGCTAGAACAAATGTATCTCAAAGCGATGAAATTGGAGAGTTGGCTGCAGCAATTGATATATTAAGTGAAAAGCTTAATTTTGCAAATATGGAAAGTCAACGGCTTGATGCGCTCCGCCGAGACTTCATCGCAAATATTTCACATGAACTAAGGACACCTGTTACAGTAATTCGCGGTTCCCTTGAAGCACTTAACGATAAGGTGATAACCGATCCTCAGCAGGTAGAGCTCTACTATGAACAAATGCTGGGAGAAAGTATTTTCCTGCAAAGGTTGGTTAATGATCTGCTGGATTTATCACGCCTTCAAAATACAGATTTTAATATTGAGATGCATGAGCTTAGCCTTTGTGAAATACTTACAGATATTGTTAGAAGTGGTCAACAAATTGCAAATCAAAAAAACATTGAAATAAAATTGGAGAAAGATTCAATAGACTTTAATATAATTGGTGATTATGACAGGTTAAGACAAATGTTCATGATTATCATTGATAATGCTATTAAATTTTCTCCTGAAAACGATACTGTTACAGTAACATTAAAAGGCAACAAAGTAGCAATCAGCGATAATGGTCCTGGAATCGAACCTGAAGATTTATCCTATATTTTTGATCGTTTCTATAAGGTAAAGTCAGAAGATAATAAAAATGGCACAGGCCTAGGCCTTGCCATATCGAAACAAATTGCGGACAGACACAACATTCGAATTGAAGTTGAGAGTACAAAAAACCAGGGAACAACTTTTACGTTTATTTTTTAAGCCCATTATAAGCATCCGACATTGGGTTTGGGTTCACACAAACCCATTGCAAATACTCATTTCCTGTTTTCGGTTATCCACAGGCAAACTGTTGATAACTTTGCCAGTTTTCATTCTATATTCGTTCCTTAATAAACCGCATTACCATTTCAGGTTATTATTATAAATAATCTATTTTTATGGTCTGTGCACCTTCCCACAATACCTTTTCTCCCAACTTATCTAAATTCTCAATTCCTTCGGTAATGGTTAAGAAATGGTTACCCGCCAGCTGGCCAACCTGACTTGAAAAAAGGCATCTGCCATATGGAATCCACATTCCCTGTCCACTCCAACGTACATGAATCAGTTTATTTTCAAGAGGCAATAGAGTCTTAAAAATCTCGCAGGTTTTAGGCGCCAGTTCTTCCTCTAATTTTGCTGTAAATTCGAATCCTCCAACTGATATTTTTAATTTTCTCATTTTGTTTCCTCCAGTTTTGGAACTTTTATTTAGTACATTTTATAGTATGTGTGTTTATATGCCCATAGTCAAAGCTTGATTCAACTGCAAAATAAAAAGCCCCTTACTATTCCAAAGCAAAATAGGGGGCATTTTAACCTTAATTAATTTCTGAATACTGCACCTTATCTACTCGCCCAGTATTTTCCTGCTTCATCTTCCATTTTTTCCAATCTGATATAATAATCCGAAAACTCATTTAAATGTGCCAGTGCAATTTTCCCCGTGAATAAAGGGTCATCATCTGTTACATTTGTAACAGCATATCGTTTCCCATGTTCCAGTTCAACATTCATCCCTTTTTTAAATTGCTGTATATTAAACTTGCTCCAGTCTACACCAAGTACTTCTCCAATTTTTTTTGCCAGTTCACTACTAATTTCTTTTTCCTTTGCCATAAGAATCAACTCTCCTTTATTGATATTTTCACTTCTACCTTTAGTATATACCTTATTTACTGGTTTGAGCGAAAATTCTGTATTCTTATAGACCTTTTCCCGAATCAGTGACTTGAATCTTCACCATCCTTTATAGGATTTGCTGAACTCGCCCGACTATATTGTTCTCTAATCTAACTTTTATGCCATGCGGATGCATTTGTGAGTTGGTAAGAATATCTTTTACAATTCCCTCGGTTAATTTCCCCGTTCGCTGATCTTCTTTTTGAACAACCATCACTTTAATTCCCGGTTTAATATCTTTCCTAAATGTTCCATTCATAATTTTCCGCTCCTCTACTTTTTACATCTACTCATATTTAGTTTTCAGCCCCCAGCCGACATAAATTTCATACGAAATCTGTGAACAAGCCCCTCTAAGGTGTCTGCGTCACTGATAAAGATAACCTTTGTTTGAGGAATAGAAATATTACAGAATCGCTTATACTTGTTGCGCTCAACCTGAATTTCCCAACCCGAGCCAAAATAAAGCCCTCCTGGTTTAATGCTGTCTGCAATCTCAGCCAAATAGAATTCAATGTATTTTAGCGGCACCCCGCTGATAATCACCTTTTCCATAGGAAGCCCCCTCCATACAAGGATTATATTCCAGTATAATCTAACCAGCAAGTAAAATGATTTCCTATATTAAATCAATTTGTCACAAAACGCATAATGATAAATGCAATAGCGGCACATCCTGCCATTAACGATATGATAAATATAAAACTAGGGGTGAATGGGCGGTTGAAAAGAACTTTACATTTAATTTGATATGCCGTAGATATAAATCCGCCAATTATTACTATGGCCATTAAGTCCCAGTTTTCTGCAATAAAAGGGGTATTATTCATGAAACCTCTGAAAATCACATCAATAAGTACTGCGAAAAGCATGAAACGCCCTGTATATGCATCCCCTTGATTCACCACATTTTTTGTTCTTTCATCTACCACCCCATAAAGTGGGACATCTTTATTCATTTTACTGTTATTCTTAAACATTTCACATTTCCTCATTATCTTCCATTTCCAAATAAAATAACTCTTCAAATGGTTTTTTTAAACACTTTGAAAGCAACAATGCCAGTTTAGCCGTTGGGCAGTATTGACCACTTTCTATAGAACCTATTGTTTGTCTGGTTACGCCTGCCATTGAGGCCAGTTGCTCCTGTGTAATATCCATTTCTGCCCTGGCAAGCCTCAAACGGTTTTTAAATTTTTCGTTGTCCTTCACATCCTCACCACCTTACAATGAAACAATACCATATTAAAAAATCAATGTCAAGCAAGCTTGTCATTTAGCAAAGTCAACTTGTCATATGTTGAAGCCCTATTCGCATTAATTGCATATAAAAACAACGAAGACAAACGTCCACAAAACGCATCTCTTCGTTGTTATACTTTTTTTTATTAATAGTTGCTATTCTTATTTTATTAATAATAGTCTACAGTAATGATTCAATTCTTTCTAATGTAATATCATACATCAAGCTGCTTTCTATTTTCTTGTTTTTGATATATACAACCGCTGGTATTTCAACGATTCCCAATCTATCTGCTAATCCTTTTGATTTATATAT
>JAENWH010000277.1 GCA_016650135.1 Peptostreptococcaceae bacterium | reverse complement strand
TGAAGCTGACAATAGAGCTATTGCAAATGATTTTAATATGATTGGACAAGACTTATCTGATATCATTGAAAAATTTCAATCAATCGAGAAGTCTATTCTTACTAAATAACATATGGCTGACGCTAACGTACCCGATAAAAAATAAACTACCTCGTCAGCTCTGCTGCGAGGTATTTTATTTTCGTTTTACTCTGGATCTGCCATGCACCACATCTAATTCATGGCTACAGGCTTCTAATTCTTCTTCATTCTTTTCCCATCTGATATTTTTTCGAATCCGGCTAAGACTTTGTTGTGTCACTCCAATGTAAGAGGCGATATCTTCGAGTTTAACCTTAAGCACTACATCAGGGTATTCCCGAAGAAAGAGTTTGTACCGCTGAGGTGCATCAAGAGTACGCAGTAAAGCTTGTTTGTAATGCGTCATTCCTAGGTAGTTAACTACTCCTGTCGCACAAAATCTGGAGAGGTCAATATTTGTAAATAGAATCTCTACAAAAGGGTTGCGTGGCAGTTCTATAAATTCGCATTCTGTCACTGTTTCAAGCGTGATGCGGGAACGGGTTTTGTTAAGCAAAGAAACCATTTCTGATAAAATAATTGGAGCTATCCGAAAGTCATATACAAATGACTTTTCATTGTAGTGATCTTCGCATTTTACAATACCTTTCACCAAGAAACGGACAGCACTTTCTGTTTCCATGTAATCCAGCAGGCGTACTCCTTTTCCTACCCGACAAAAGTTCATGATACCACACATTTTATCCCACGACTCGTCAGAAATTGGACTTGTTGCGTTAATAAACGTACGGAACTGATTGCAATAATGGTTATAGTGTTCTTCGTTGAGTGACTGCATTTTTAGATGTCCTATGATTTTTATCCTTTCCCCCTCATCTTTTTCATCTTGCAGGAAGTGCTTTTTGTGAATTAAAGTACCGGTAGAGTAAAAGAAGTGAAAATTTCCCTGAAATACCTCATTCTGAAGGTTTATTCCTGCTGAACATCACTAAGATATGTCAGTTCATGAAGCCTAACGTGTCCAAAGTAAATTGTAATAAACATAGGATTCTGCCCATTTCTCCCACGGCCAGCCTTGTTCTTTTTTGCCTGAAATAGCCGAAAGGACCTGACAATCATGATTTTTTACCATAGGGTAAATGTCAGCAAATTTCTTTCCTCTACTTTCACCACCCTAAAACCAAATTATATTTTCATGAAAAAATTGTGTATTACATTAATGATGGGATTAGTTTTTTTACAATTCAGCTGTAAAAAAACAGAGTATGTTGAAGCCAATCCACAAATGCTTATCTCGGTGATTAGTCAATTCCTGGTTCCTGTCCAGGAGGCAACAATTACGATATATAGTACTGAAGATGAATTGTATCTGAAGGTGAATCCCATTGCAACACTTCAATCAGACTCGAACGGTCAGGCCTTATTTGAAGATCTTGAAGAGCAACGATACTACTTTTATGTAGAGAAGGATGGTTTGGATAATACAGGTGATATATCAGCTGTATGGGATCCTCTGCAGATTGGACAGAGATCGGAACTCGTAGTTAAATTAGCCGAACCTATTGAATATTAATCAAACTAAATATTTAAAAAGCTTATTATGTTGAAAAAATATATATCTCCACTATTGCTCCTTTTTGTGCTATTTACAGCTATAGTAATGTCATCTTGTAAAAAAGAATTCATAACCAATGAGGCGGTGGAGGTTTACGATAAAGGAGAACGATTGGTATTGAATGACAATTTAGTGATTTTAGATAATAGTAAATTGTCTCACGGTGGAGGGCTGCCAGGTATTCTTTACGATGAATCAACAGGTGTTGTTCAGTTTGATGTTGCTTCAGAAATAGGTGTAGTATTGGAATTGGATACTGGTGCGGTGTTAAATATCGATATGGACGATGACGTTCTTGTTCGTAATATCACCGACATGAAAATTGAAGGAGGAGAGTACATTTTACAAACCAGTGATGGAGGTATTAATGATATTTTCGATAATGCAAAAATAGGCTTTGATTTTAGTCCCGGCTATAGTAATCAGCAGTTATTAACTAAAAATGCAACTGTGCTTGTCGGAGAAGAATTAAGTGATGCAATGACCGACGACGACAATCGCATGCATCCAACCAGAGTCCGACTAATTGACGGTGACAGGGAGATAACTTTATTCTCGGTTAAGGACAATATACCTCTTAAAGCTGCTGAGGTGGGTGATCATGCAGGAAAGGTCGGATTTGATCACCAGTTTAACCCACAATTATATATACCCAAGCTTCCTATCACAGTTGGTCTCGAAGATTTTGGGTTTTCGTTCTGGACTAAATTGAAGGCGGATTATAATATTTCATCGCATTACAGAAACATTCCCTGGTTGACCTGGAAAGGGTGGCGCTCGAAAAAAGTAAAGGATGGAGCAACTGCATCTTTTATTGTATCAGCTGAAGATATAGATATTTCAGGATGGGTTGATTTAGGAATTGAAGCCAGAGGTGATATACCTTTGGTTGATGAAGATGTACCCTTGTTTGACCCCAAAGAGTTGATGTTCGACTTTCAGTGTGGCCCGGTTCCGGTAATTGTAGGAATTGAACTTGAACTTATCCTGAATCTTGACCTTAAGATAGGTGGAGAATTAAAGATGGTATCAGGAATTGAAATTGATTACAACATTCCAAAGGTTGAGTTTGGAGCATGGGAGACTGTCACTTTTCCTCTACTTCATACATCTTCGGGTACAACTCATGATGTTAAAATGGGCCAATTGTCATTGCATCCACGTCCGCTTCGGATAGAAGCGATGGCAAAACTTACGCAAAATTATTCATTAAGACCAAGCCTTGGCTTTAGTATTTACAGATCTGCCGGTCCGGAGATCGCTTTCCCTCTCCATGCTAGCTATGTTCTGGATATTGGCGCGGGTGAAAGTATTAATTTGGCAGATACAACCGAGTCACCGAAAGCATATGTTGGCTGGGGAGCAAATTTATCAGCCAGTGCTGGAGTCAAAGGTGGCATTTGGTTAGATTTTCTTGGTTTTGCAGATAAACACCTCGATATTCCTGAAATTCCTTTAACGCCATCAATTCCCATATGGCATACCCCGAATTCTATGAATTTGATTAAGGATAACGATTTTAAAAATACAGTAGTTGGTGTGGGAAAAGAGGTTGAAGTGCATGTGAGCGATAATAAATCTCTGCCGTCTCCTTTGATGTTTGTTATTTGGGAGGCAGGCGCCGGTGGTAGCTGGAAGTATCCATTTACCATGACAGGTTTAACTGGAAAAACAAAAAATACCTGGACTCCTACTCATACAGGTAATCACGAACCATACTGTTCCGTTAAGAATGGCTCGTTGGTTGAGATAGGCAGGGTAACTCTATCGACAACAACAACTAATTAGAGGTATTCATAAAATACAAAACAAAGAGGCTGTCCGATACTTTTCGGGCAGCCTCTTTGTTTTGTTGTCTACTGACTTTCAATGATTTGAGCGCCAGCGAAAACGATGGGGAAACGATTTTCCTTCTGTGGTGCACTTTTCATCGATGAGTTCCATGTGCTATCCGGCAAGTCGGGTTTCGGCAAGACTGCAAATCCAAAGTCAGTTCTCCGTTGTTGTCCAGAGCTCAGGTCGGCGTATCAAGA
>JAENWH010000152.1 GCA_016650135.1 Peptostreptococcaceae bacterium | reverse complement strand
TGCATCAAAAAGGCATAAAATGATGCAGAAGATTAATTTGTGATGCAGAAGGAGGAACAAGCATGCGGATATTTAATTATAAAATAATTGAAGAAAAACTGATGACCCCTGAAATAATAAATATGGTGACCCTGATTCATGAACATAAAGGAAAACAGGAATTATATATTGAGGCTAATTCGGATGTGTTGACTGGGTTACTTGAAATTGCTAAAATTCAAAGTATCGGTGCTTCTAATCGTATTGAAGGTATTTTCACATCGGATATCCGTCTGGCACAGTTGGTGAAAGAAAAATCAGAACCACGCAACCAGTCCGAGCAGGAAATAGCTGGCTATAGAGAAGTACTTGCGACTATTCATGAAAGTTATGATTATATTACCCCAACAGCAAATATTATTCTCCAGCTTTACCGTGAATTATACTCTTTTGCCGGAAGTTCGGCAGGCGGTAGTTATAAGAATGCAGATAACATGATTGTAGAAACTGATGCAAAGGGTGAGGAAAAAAGCCGGTTTACCCCAGTTCCTGCTTACCAGACAAGAGAAACTATGGAGAATCTCAGTGAGGCTTATTTAAAAGCACTTAATGAGAAATTATATGATCCTCTCATAATTATTCCAATGGTTATACTTGATTTTCTGTGCATTCATCCATTTACTGATGGAAATGGCCGGTTGAGCCGTTTGCTGACCCTATTACTGCTTTACAGAGAGTGGTATATTGTTGGTAAATATAGCAGTCTCGAAATGATAATAGAAAAAACAAAGGAAACCTATTATGAAGCGCTTCAGGATAGTTCTGCGGGGTGGCATGAAGGAGAGAACGACTATGCTCCTTTTGTAAGGTATTACCTCGGTGTTATTTTAAACGCTTATGTGGAATTTGAATCGAGAGTTGACCATCTGAAACACCGAAATCTTTCAAAAGCTGATTGTGTAAAAAATGTTTTCGATGAGAAAATAGGCAAAGTGTCAAAAAAAGAAATTATGGATATTTGCCCGGATATTAGCGAGACTACCATTGAAAGAACTCTTGCGGCACTTTTAAAGGAAGGATATATAATTAAGGTTGGTGCCGGAGCGAAAACCGTTTATGTGAAAAAATAGAAGTTGGCGGTGACTGGTATCTAAGGATTTTAGATGCTGACTATTACGTTTCCATGAACATGTGGGGACTGACTCCTGATTTCATGGGTTTTTATTTTGGCAATTGTTGGTGTTATTATTATGACAAATATATTTTTCAATTGAGAAATTGCCATTATGATTATGCATTTTCCGGTAATTCCCGCTCGAGGAGGGCTGATTGTGAACGTAAAAACCAAATTGATAAAAGAGGCATTCCAAATTGACGCTCAACAAGGGTGCAGTGTAATTGAGGCATTCATCAAGCAGAAATATACCGAGTCCTTTCGAGACGGCATTGTTGTGAGTATATCCGGGGGTCTCGACTCCAGTGTAACGGCTGCGCTTTGCACCCGTGCGATAGGAAAGGAAAAAGTGATTGGTCTCATGCTGCCTGAACGGTTTGGAAATCCTGAAGCGAATCTATATGGCCGAATGATTGCCAAACATCTGGAAATTAAAACAGCTCAACTCAATATCAGCCCAATCCTGAGAGGTTTGGGAACTTCGGATCTTTTTCTGTCAGCGCTATCAGGTCGTGAATTCTGGAAAGACACGGTCAACAAGATCTTGCAGAAAAGGGGTCACTCAGCCGAAGGTTATTACATCGATGCACTGAAAGGAACACTTGATCCGGTAGGAAGAAAGCTGCTTGCAAAAGTCAGTTCCAAGCAAAGGGCGAGGCTTCTGGCCGTGTACAAATTTGCTGAAGAGAACAATTATATGGTCGCTGGTTCTGCCCATAAAACGGAGCAAATGGTTGGTCTGTTCGTCAAATACGGGGTAGATGATTGTGCGGATATTATGCCCTTGAAAAACATTTTCCGAAGCCATACGCTTCAACTGGCGGAATATTTGGGAATCCCTGCCGCTATCTTACACCGTTCGCCTAATCCCGATATTCTGCCAGGCATTACGGACAAATACATAGGCTATTTCAATATGGACTATCTCAAGATCGACTTAATCCTTCTAGGGCTGCAAGAGGGGCTGCCCGATGATGAAATTGCTGCTCAGATTGGAATCGGCGAGCAATTTGTGAATCAAATGCGTGAGGTTGTGCGATTAAGTGAGAATACCCGAAATCATGAACTTGCGCCAATTATTATGAAAAACAAATTAGTCGCAGGTAAGACTATACAGGAATGGGCTTCAAGATTTCAATTAATAAATAATATGATAGATTATGAAGAGGTGTTTTGGATAAATCCTAATTATACTACTGTTAATGAAGCTATGAAAAAAATAAATTTAACAGAAGATGATGTAAAAGACGCTGAAGAAAGATTAAATCGTTTTTCACCATTTATAATGGCTCATTTTCCAGAAACAAAAAAAAATAACGGAATAATAGAATCTCCTATAGTTAGAATTCCAAATATGCAACAAGCTATTTCAAAAATGTTTAAACAAGAAATACCTGGTGATTTAATCTTAAAAATGGACAGCCATCTTGCAATCGCAGGTTCTATTAAAGCTAGAGGTGGAATATATGAGGTATTAAAACATACTGAGGACCTTGTTTTAGAAAACAACTTAATAACACTCGAAGATGATTATTCAAAATTAGCACAGGATGAATATAGAAAATTCTTTAATCAATATACTATCCAAGTAGGTTCTACAGGAAACTTAGGATTAAGTATTGGTATAATGAGTGCAAAAGTAGGATATAAAGTAGTAGTGCACATGTCTTCAGATGCTAAACAGTGGAAAAAAGATCTTTTAAGAAGTAAAGGTGTTACTGTTGTTGAATATGCGTCAGATTACAGTGAAGCAGTTAAAGAAGGAAGAAAGCTGTCTGATGCAGATCCAATGAGCTACTTTGTAGACGACGAAAATTCTGAAAATTTATTCTTAGGCTACAGTGTTGCCGCGTCAAGACTTAAAAAACAATTAGAGGATATGGATATAATCATTAATTCAGACAAACCACTTTTCGTATATCTTCCATGCGGAGTTGGCGGAGGTCCTGGTGGCGTTTCTTTTGGATTAAAATTGATATTCAAAGATAATGTCCACTGCTTTTTTGCAGAACCAACCCATTCTCCATGTATGCTTTTAGGTATGATGACAGAAAAGAATGAAGAAGTATGCGTTCAGGACTTCGGCATTGATAACATTACTGCTGCTGATGGATTGGCTGTTGGAAGACCCTCTGGTTTTGTGGGAAAAACTTTAAAAGAATTATTGAGTGGTATTTATACAGTTCAAGATGATAAATTACATGCTCTGTTAAGTATTTTAGCCGACACTGAAAAAATTTATTTGGAGCCTTCAGCTTGCGCTGGAATTCCAGGGATAGTAAAATTATTTAAAAATGAATCTCATTTAGAATACCTAAAGAAAAATAATTTGACTGATAAAATGTCAAATTCGGTACATATAGCTTGGGCTACAGGTGGAAGCCTTGTACCAAAAGAATCTATGGATGAATATTATAGACTAGGATTGCAAATGCTGAACAGATATATAGATAGGAATGTATATAAATAACGGTATCTAATAACGACTTCAGCCACCAAACATAACGGTTAAAAAGGATGATGCCTGCTTGGCACCATCCTTTTTGTTATTACATATGACAGACGTGCAAATGCTAGAAGCGCCATGAATTTTCCTAATGATTTTACAATTAAACAGCAAGCTCGTGATGCCATTGCCGTTCTTAATGCAGTCGGAGAAGATACGGCGTTTGTAGTTGGCAATAGCAGTGGAAACGTTTTTTTCGGTTCACAGGAATATATCAGAATTACAAGACAGGTAACAACCTAAAGTATATTATATGTACGTTCTTTGTTTTTACCTTCTGCCCGCAACAGACTTAGGTCTGCACACCTCTTTAATATTCTTTTTGCGGTTGACTCAGATACTCTTAATATTTTCTGAACTTCTGCATTCTTTATTGCTCCATGAATGTCAATATAAGATTTAATTTTTGCCCATCTTTCTCTTTCCTTATCGGTCATTTTATTGGTCATTTTATCGGCCACTTTATCGGCCACTTTTGCTTGTTCCGGTAACTCTTCTAATGTTTCTTTTATAACTTTCAGCATATATAAAACAAATTTTGTTGATGAACCCGAATTATTAGAATTATTTAATGCCTGATAGTACTGCTCCTGTCTTTCTTTAATCAATGTCTCCACTGGCAACCATGCAAAAAATTCTTTCCATTCTGATAAAATCAATGTATGCCATAATCTACCCATCCGTCCGTTTCCGTCTGCAAATGGATGAATAAACTCAAACTCATAATGGAATATACATGCCTTAACAAGCGAATGCATTTCACTATTTTTTAACCACTTAAAAAGCTGTGCCATTAACTCTGGAACATATTGTGGAGGTGTCCCCGCATGAATTAAATGGGTTTCGGCATATACTCCGACACCCTTACTTCTAAATCTTCCAGCTTCATTAATCAGCTCTGCCATCATCACCTTGTGTGCCTTTAGTAAATCCTCTACATTGTATGGATTAAGTAAATGAAGCTGCTCATAAATTTCATATGCATTTTTTACTTCCTTTATATCTTGCGGTGGTGCTAAAACTCTTTTTCCATCTATAACGTCACTAACTTGTTCTAACGACAATGTATTCTGTTCTATAGCAAGAGAGGAATGAATTGTTTTTATTCTATTTTCACGTCTCAGCATCGGATTGTGTGACAGTTCCTGCATAACACCGATAGCTCCCGTCAATTCACCAATTTCAATCACTAAATTGGTGATTTCTTCCGTCATCATAAAAGGTGGTTTATAGTCTTTCTCCATATATTTTCTCCCAACCCATTTTACATTCAACCGCGAATATTTCTATCTTTAGTTTTGTCATTTGCATATTAATATTATACCATAATTTCAAAAAATAAAAAACCCTGAACTTGTTAGAATTCAGCGATGTTATCATGGTTGTGGAGTCAGTACTTTATGTTGCCAAAACTATCCAGAGGTATTTTTTCAAGATACAAGGAGGATGAAAATAAAGAAAGAGTTTACATACAAAGTAACCCAATCAGACAAATGTAAAATAAGTATTGACATTTCCGTCAGACAATTGTAAAATGTGCATAAAGAACAAATTTGCAAGGGGGGAAAATAAAATGTCTGAAAAATTTTGCAGGCTACCTGATGCTGAACTTGAAGTTATGAAAGTTGTATGGGAACTTGATGCACCAGTCTCAACAAGTATGATTATGGAAAGACTTAAATACAAAAATTGGCATATTTCAACTGTGCTGAAATTAATTTCAAGGCTTAGTGAACGGGGTTTTATAAAAAGCGAAAAAAACGGAAGATTTAATGTG
>JAENWH010000279.1 GCA_016650135.1 Peptostreptococcaceae bacterium | reverse complement strand
TCATCAGCCTGTGTCAAGTAAAAACTAAAAAATAATTTTATTCGTCTTCATCTCTTCCTTCAGTACAAAGCTCATCTAGACATCCATCATCAATAGCTGCCCCCCTATTTTTATATGGAACTGAACGTGGTCTGCCCATTTTGTAAAATTTGCATGCCTTTGGTCCATAACAAAAGGTTTCAGATCGATATTTTTTTATATTTTTATCAAAATCCCATTGAATTTCAACATTAGCCATATTGGCCCAAATACATTTAAAACATTTTGTCTCCCACAAACCTTTACTTAATAGTCTGGCACCTCTTTCTTCATATGTCTGCATTGTTGGAGGCATCATCATCCATGGTGGTGGTATCATTTCAGCATTCTCGGATGATCTATTCAAAAGTTTTAAAGAACCAGCTCTATAATAATCTGCAAATTCTCTTTCTTCATATTGTTTTGTCCATGCTGTTCCCTCAAGTACATCACCTATCCGAAATAAACCCTTAAACTGCTGTTTTTCTGAAATTGCAACTGAAAACTGTTTTTTACCATCACTGCTATCTCCTACAATAAAGAGATTATATCCTATGTGATAATGTGTTCGATTATCCGTAAGATATCTCCAAACTCTCGTTCTAGGTTGAATAGATACAATTTCGCCTTGCCAATTCACTTTTAATAAAGTATTTCCATAAATATTCTTTATCATTGTCATTCTCAATCCTTTATATTTAATATTTTTTTCTTCTCTTGAACCTATATTCTTGTTTCAATCTTTCAAACATTTCAAATACAACCGGGCAAATACTTGTTGAATCAACGATGCTTAGTAAGCTAAATAACCTTTCCGGCTTATCTGTATATGGATAGTCTCTGCAACTTGCCGGTTTACATCCTTCAATCTGACATCCACCATCTTCTTTTAGAAAACAGCATGGCCTTACATTTAGCTGATAATCTCCAAACTCTTCTTTAATATACTTATCTCTAAAGTCTTTTTCTCCCATCCTCAGAAACGCTGCGACAGGGTCTAATTCATCTTCCTTGAAACTTGCTGAATATTCCGCACAGCAATTTCTGCATTTATTGCAATCATAACCTAAAAACAGTTCATTGTGTAATTTCAAAAACTGCTCATCCAATTCATCCTCATCTGCATGATTTTTCAAGTACGCCCTGAAGGCATAATTCTCTTCTTCAATTCTTTTAAATGTTTCTTTTACTTTTGTTGGTTCTATCACTACACTTACCTCCAAAAATCAAAATGTTAACTCATCATCAGAATCAATTGAAATATCTCTACTTATTAATTCGTCATTCTCTTCATCTTCATCTATAAATGTGCCATAAGGTACACCATTTTCAGTAAATCCAGCTATAAATTCCATTCCATATAGTTCTTTCATATATTCTTCATATTGTTCTTCTGTCCAAACTTCAGGATTGTTGCTTTTATCTTTTTTAGATTTTTTCTTTTTGCCCATATTTTTTATAGGTCTCCTTCAATATCCAACTAATTTGTGTCACCGGTAGTGTCACAAATTCATTATCTTTAACTTAAGATTAACCACAACATTTTTTATATTTCTTGCCGCTTCCGCAGGGGCAGGGCTCATTTCTTCCTACTTTTGCACTTACAGCTTGATTCAAATCAGAAATCCTTTTATCCAAGCCTGAATACAATTCTTTTTTTCTTTTCTTAATCTCTTCATCTTCCTGCTTAAACTTCTTCTCTAACGCTTTTAATTTCTCGTCCTGTTCAGATTCACCATAATACTATTTATCACTTAAGTGTTTTTCTTCATCATTCTCGCTCATGTTTTTGATTACATCTTGAACCTGCCTAATAAGTTCCTCTTTATTCGGGATATAATATACATATTTTGAAGCAAAGATTTGATTTTCAAGACCGCCTAAAGCATATTCCGCTACTATTTCCGAGGTATCTGCACAAAGAATTATACCAATCGGCTTTTCATCTTCTTCATCATTCACTTCATTGGCATAATAATTCACATACATATTCATCTGACCAATATTTTCTGGTTTTAGACTCCCAATCTTTAAGTCTATTAGCACATAAGCCTTTAATATTTTATTGTAAAAAACCATATCTACATAATAATGAGTATTCCCCAAGGTAATTCTTTGTTGGGAACCAACAAACATAAACCCTCTACCAAGCTCCAACAAAAACTTTTCAATTTTAATAATAAGTGCTTTTTCTAGATCTTTTTCCAGCATTGGCTTGTTTTCTGGTATCCCAAGAAATTCAAATACATAGGGATCTTTCAAAATATCATTGGGTTTTCCATAAGTAATCCCTTCTTTTGCAAGGGATAAAACCTTTTCTTTATTCGTATTTCCATCAGAAAGGAGTAAACGTTCAAATAAGGATGTATCTATCTGTCTTTTCAATTCCCTTACAGACCAATTAGTATTAATGGTTTCTTTTTCATAGAAACCTCGTGCATTTTTATCTGAAACTGCAAATAATTCACAATAGTGTGTAAAACTTAATTTGCCAGACAGTGACTGGCAAATTGGATAATTCAGATACAACAATCTCATGTTTTGCAAATTCGAACGTGAAAATCCTTTACCAAGCTCCTTTGTCAACTCCTTTGACAATGTCTTCAGAAGTTGTTTGCCATATTCTGCTTTTTCTGACCCAGCTTGTTCGTACTCAATAATAATTTTACCAATATTCCAATAAGCTAATAAAAGCTCATTATTTACTGTCTTTGAGACATTTTCTCGTGCTGTAAATAAGATTTCCTTTATTTCTCTAATAACAGTTTGATTTTGTAATTCTGACATTTTCTCACCACACCCCTTAACTTTAATAAGTTTTTTTTAATTTCTCCCGTTAATCCTATGTTCTTGTAAATTCAGTTTCACATAATTTACAGACTACCATATCTACAAAATCTTCATTTGAAATTTCCTTAATATAAAATCCCCATCCTATTCCACTGGTGTCATCAACAACTGCTTTTAATCGCTTACTTAATATAACATCAAGTCAATCGTTAATTTTTCATCAGGGCATAACTTTTTAAAGTCATTAACTGCTTTCCTCGCTTCCCCGATTTTAAATTGTGCATTCATATTTTCAGGGAAGTGGAAAAGTTATATACCCAGAATGTGAAGACTGCGATAAATTAATGGACTTCTACACATCAAATGGTTTTAATTTTTTTGCTAAAAGATATTTGGACAAGCACGAGTAGCCAGATACAAAAATATGCAGTTAAGTAGACTTTATCTATCAATTTGATGCATATACACTTTTGCCTGCTTCGCTATAGGAGACATTATACCCGAAAGCTTCAAGCACCGGACGAACTGGGATATAGGTTCGTCCTTGCTTTATTTCAGCTGCAGTGTCCATGGTTAATTCTTTTCCATTTACAGTATACTTATCACTGTCTATATTAAGATTAATATGTGTTCCATTAAAGGCTGCACCAACCGAAACAACCTTTCCTTCTACATCCGAAATATAACTGACCTCGGCACCGATGGATTCAAGCAACTTACGTACTGGAACAAGCGTCCTGTTATTCTCATTAATAAACGGCATTCCCATCCCGTCCTTTGAAGTGAATGAAACTGGTTCATTATCTATCACAACCCATATGTAGTTACTGATTTC
>JAENWH010000021.1 GCA_016650135.1 Peptostreptococcaceae bacterium | reverse complement strand
TGGATACATACAAGATATAGTTTTTCGGCAGCTGGAGGATTTAATTGAATAATTGGCAGACCTTCCAAACGTTGATATTTCAATAAAATATATTAACTATTCCCAAAATCACGATTTACGGAACACATCAAATCCGACATTGCAATGTCGGATTTGATTTACTAATATTTCAATGGCGTTGCGTTGATGATATGTTGTTGTTGTGTGTTTGAAACCGTTGAAAATAAGCCAAAAGTGACCGCCTGATTTAAGTTTTAAGCGACTTTTTATATAAGCTTGATATAAGTGTCCTGCTATATAAAAAATGTAAAAGAGTGGAGCCAGCAAACATGCCAGGATCCACTCTTAAAACTCCTTCAGTCCGATATCAGACAGAAGACACAGATCGCGACCAGTAGACCCGGATGATTCATACTGTATCTAATTATAAAACAGCCTTATCTTTTAATTTTAAGATATTTTTCAATAGAGATGAAAGGTAATAAAAAAGAAAAAAAGAATAAGGCTGGGTTATCTAAGTAATTTTTATATATTATTATATTGCTTAAGGGTATTATATATAACTTTTTATACTAAAATAAAAATATTAATAAATGGGTATTGACTTATTGGATAGCCAAGTATATATTATACTTATTGGATAGCCAAAAAGAAAAGAAGGGAGATTAAAGTGAATACAGAAATAGCAAAAAAACATATTGAAAAAAGCATTATGACTTATAATATGTTTAATTTTCAATCAAATAAAAGTTACGCCGAGGGGCAAATTGTTCTTTCTAAAGCATTAGACTTAATTACCGTTAAAGAAGCTGCGGACTATCAAGGGAAAATTGACAAGATAATAATACAAATTGATTAAATAAAGAGATAGTCAATAAAAAATGAAAGGAGCAATTAATATGTCACCGAGACCAAAATTAGAAATAACAAAAAATAACCAATACAGGATCCGGCTCACAGATAAGGAATTGTCACATCTGGAAGAGTGCTGTGAATTGACGGGATTGAATAAGGCGGATGTAATTAGGCAAGGAGTCGAGTTGGTTTATGAAAAGGCCAAAAATAAAAAATAGAACGGTGCCGCTGGCAAGCAAAACAACGTCCTAAATCAACCGCCCACCAAAGGAAGGTCTGTAATCATTATATCCGTTTACAGGCAATTGTAAATAAGGAGACTAAGCTATGGTTAATAAAGTAGAATTTGAAGTTGCTGTTTTACGAAAAGGATTAAAGAAAAAAGAAGTTGCGAAGTTGATAGGAATAAGTGAATCTGCACTTTATAAAAAGCTAAACGGAAAGAGTGATTTCATTGTATCTGAAGTGCAAAGATTGTTCACAATTTTAGACTTAGAAAATCAAACCGCTACAGATATTTTTTTTCGAAATATGATTCCAATACAAAAGAAAAAACAGTAAAAGTATCTAAAAAGTGAGCTATTGAGCAAAGCCTCAGGAGGGGAAATAATGAGTAACCAGTTAAACCGGGAATAATTTAAAAAAAATATAGATTCGGTAAAAGTAGGTAATTGCGATTTAAAAATAAGCGAAGCAAGGCTGCTAATAGAGTCGTCAAGCGACTTTGTTAATATAGTTTATAATGGTTATAAATATGGATTTTTAAAGGGGACAAGGAGTGTAAAGAAAAATGGATAAAAATAATCAGCAAGAAGAAATTAAAAGCAGCAATGTTGTTTGTATAGGAGTTGTTGAAGATAAGCAGCTGGGGAAATTAGAGTTTTATGAAGTTTCAGACATGTCTGTAGAAGAGTGGAATTCATTATAATATTTTTTTAAAATGGGGTAGTCGAAAAATCAGCAGACCCACTATTGATAAGGAGAAAGAAACAATGAGCGGAATAAAAACTTTAAGCGTGAAAGAAAAGATAAATCTACTGTACAAAGCAACATGTCCAGGTGAACCGGATTTAACGGAGCAACAGATATTTTTATTATGTGATATTGGTAGAGCAGTGGGAACCCAAGACACGAAAGAAGATAAGTAGGGGATGTTTGATAGATGTATAGCAGTTATGCAAGATATGATAGATGCCAATAAATCCGGAGAAATAGCAAAAGTATCGGTGGTGGAATAAATAAATAGTTTGTGAATGTTTTTGCTGAGGGGGAAAGACGTAGTGTGCACGGTCGGACAAATTTGCCTGGCCGTGCACACTTTTTTAAATCGGACAACGTGGGGCGTTTTAAAGGAGTGAAAAGGGAAATTGATTACCCTTTTGCTTAATTGGTATGAGCTTTAAGAAATCTATTACACATATTCCGCATGCCGTCTCCTGAGTTCATGCCGCCTATATTCTGGGCTACTTGTTCCCAGGCCATAAGAGACAGGTACCGGCATATAATTATTTGTCTTATAAAGCTGTCTTCGATTTTTTGAATATAGTCCATGGTCCTCTTTTGCTGATTTTGTATTTTTTTCAGTTGCTTAATAATTATCAGTTCGGTGGCTGCGTACGGATCCATCGGGTCTTTTGCTCTTTTTTGAGCGGAAGGATCCTGGTGCATCTTCAAAAGTTCAGTTTGCCACATTACAATTTCATTGTTAATATAATATATTTGTTTGAGTTCGTCTTTTATCATCGAGGTCACTCCTATGCTCACAAGCCTCTTCAAGTATTAAGCTGCAGAAGACTTTATATATTAACAAAAGGGCATTCGAATGCCCTTTTGTTATCTTTGGTGACTTGCCGAAGACGGCAAGATACTATTATCTTGTTGTGATGTTGTTGCCGCGTGGTTCGAATTAATATGAACTTTTATTTGAATTCACATATTTGCCAGAGCTAATTTTAATTTAGGTACAAACTCATTCATGATTTCCTCGCTTGACTTACCAACCGCATTTATATTTATATTAAAAATGTTGTTTCTTTTATTCTTGGTAATATTCTGCGACTTGTCTGCTGGTATTACCCTGGATCCACTTGGTAAGTCTATTATTTCCCCGCCTCGCTCATTTATTGATGTCGGTCCGCCTCTCCAATATGATGTTCCTAGTGCATTTTTTCCTCTCGGTTTTTCTCTCGGTTTAGCACTTCCTTTTTCTTCCGTATCTTCAGTTGTCACTAACTCAATAAGCCCCTGAATAGGGTTTTTGAAAAATTCTTGGATTTTCCCAAATATTTCTTTAATTTTCTCCCACAATTGTTGAGCCTTTTCTTTAACTGTATCCCAGTTTTTCCACAAGAGCACACCAACTGCCACAACTGCAGCTATTGACAATACCACCCAGCCAAGCGGCGAAAGCAATAGTGTACTATTGAGTAGTAGCCCGGCTGCCCTTAAACCAATAACTACAGCTTTCACACCTGAAATTGCCTTGCTGACGACTGATAAAGTAACAACTAAAGTTCCAAAGAAAACAATTACATCTTGATATTTTTTTATGAATTTGTAAGCTTTAGAAACAGAATTATAAATTGTTGTAAAAACAGCTGTGAATTTTTTCCCCAAACGATCAAGGGTTCCGTCATTTTGCCATTGTGTCAATTTATCAGCTAACTTTTGAACTTTACCCTTTAATTTATCCAGCATTGAGCCGGATTTGATGGTACCATCGTTTTGCATGCCAACTAAATTAGCCAACGATGTTTTTGTCACACCGGTTACTGTTGACCACATACCTTTGGTAGTTTTAGCCAGGGCAGCTGCTCCGCCCTTAAATTTTTCTTGCATCAGCTGCATCAGTGCTTCGTTAAATTTCTCTTGGTCTACAATTTGCCCCTTGCTGTTTATTATTTCCTGGCCAGCAAACATTTCGCCTGCCTTTTTAGCAATATCCGCTTTCTTTAACCCAAATTCTTTTAATCTTTCAAGCTCACCGGTTTGTGCATCAATTATCGCTTCCGTTGCCTGAATTACATCTTTATTTGTGGCCCCAGCCATATCTGCGGTAATTCCACCCCATTTTTTGGCTGATAACCCCATAGCTTCATACTTGGCGGACATTTCTATAACTGAGCCAGTCTCAAAAGGCGTGCTGTTCGCTAGATCAACCGACCATTTCATTATTTTGCCTGCTTTTTCAGCTGATTTTGTAGCTGTAATAAGTTGGGTTCGGTATCCTTCCATGTTCATTGCTTCCCCAAGCCCTGTTTTGAGAGCAAAAGCCCCAGCCATAGCAGTACCAATCGCGGCGAATTTTACCGATTTTGCAACCATTTTGTTGACATTATTACTAAACTTATTTGTCATGTTAGCCATTCGTTGAGTTGCTCTTTGAGTGTCTTTATCCAGGTCCTTAACTTTTTTTGATACATTAATTAGCTTTGAACTCATTCTATCATTCATATTGAGTATAGTATTTATGGTGCGACTTGCCATTTAATCACTTCCCAGCACTGATTTACGTTTTAAATATTTGTCTAAAATACTTTCGCGATGTCCGAACTTTCCCTTTTTAATGTTAATTTCATCCCATGCATTGCCAACGGCTTCAAATATTGTTATGATTGGAATTTTACTTTCGTAAATTATTTTTAATAGTTTGTCTGCATTAAGCTCCAAATCTTCATGTATCAATCCAGCCAGCAATATGCCCACGGTGTCTTTTAGTGTAAAGTTCCCGTCGTTTTCTTTTAAAGTTACCATGTCGTTTTCTTGAAATAAGAAATCTAAATCAAATTTAATGGTTCTTTGTTTATCTAAATAGATAGTTGCTATTTCCATTTTTCTCTCCTGTTTCCACTTTAACTAGATACATTTTTATTGACTTCAGTTTTCTCTCATTTAGCCAAATTTACATCTGAATATTTTTACTGTCTTCATAATTTTTAGCACCTCCTTTCTTTATTATCCTTATCGTTCATACGTTAGAGAAGTTCCTACGGTCTTCAGCACATTAGGATATCCCCAATATTGATTTCACTATTTTCCCACTTTCCGGGCATGCATTTCTTTTCATCCTTCTTTTAATTGTCTCCGCATTGTTTGAGTTTTGTTAAGCATTCGGTCACTTTGTCGATCGGGACATCTGCATATGTTTCTTTTTTCTCTCCTGTTTCCGGGTTATACGATAACCCAACCAGGATATTTATTTTTTTCATTTTTCATCCTCCTTATCATCTTTCTTTTCCTCGGCAGTAAGCAACGGAACCACTGAAAATACGGTGCCAACCAAGGTGCTTTTTATTTTGTCATTTATAGCTTTGTTTATTTCTAATAATGTAATCATTACTTAATCTACTCGTTAAGCTCGTGTTTTTTCTCCTTTTTTTAGATGAAAAGTTGATGTGGGAATATATTATAAATGTTTATGATTATGTGGTGTCAGGCAATTACTGTTTTTGAACCTTGGTACCTCGGGGGGCTAATGTTTGGTTTCCTGTCCTTTTATTAGGCTATCCCGTGATGATCTCCACAGTGATTTCAATATTTAAACATAGTCTTCACTTCTTTCTGAATGAACACAGAAGGCGTGGCTTTTTACCACGCCTTCTGTATTAAACTGCAGCCATTTCAAGCTTAGCAATTTTTAAAGCATCCTCAACTTTAGAATCAACTTCCACCCAGCTAATAACACCGATTGCATGTTCGTCAGCGTATTTCTCTTTTAATACCTTTATTTCTATTTTCTTTGGCATTTTAATAGCAAGACCACTCATATCGCCATAGTAGATAGCTGTTTTGCCAGCTGCCATTGTAGATATGCTTGCTGTAGTATAAACATCCCTACCGAGCAAAGTATGTCCCCATTTTGATTTATATTCGGGATTTAATAAATATCTTCCCTGGGCGTCTTTTAACTTAGCTATTGCCTTCCTTGTAGCTCTGTTCATGATCCATATAGAAGTTGATTGATGTTCATCCAAAATCATATCTTGAAGGTCTATTAGTTCATCGGCGGTTACTGCTATTGCACTTATAGTTGTTACCTTCTGAGTAACAGTTGTAAGCCCTGAAATCTTTTCTGCAGTTCCATTCATAACTTCGTTTTCTAGCCACTTTGAAATTGATTTCGCCATAGCGTTTACTACCAAATCCACAACGTCGAATTGTGAGTTGTTAAATAGTGATTTTGATACCTTTGTCAATACGCCTGCTAAAAATCTATTTAATTCTATGGCCAGTAATTTACCGGTTGAAGATTCAAGCACAACAAATTCTGTGGCGTAAGCAACGTTGAGGCTTTGCGTTGTTTCATCATAGTAAGGGACTTTAACTTTTCCGGTGATGTTATAACGTGTTGACATCTGATAAATCGGACAAATATCATATACCTTCTGTATGATCTTGTTTACTATGCTTTCAGGTAGAACGACTCCGTTATCTCCGACTGTAAGTTCAGCCCTTTCTTCTACCTTTCCATAAATTATATTTGCAAATGCTTTTTCTTCATTCGTACTTTCTATTTTTTTCATATTCTTTTCTCCTTGTATAATATGTTTTGTAATCAAGTTTTACACTTATTTGCAAAACTTTTTTTCATTAACGATTGTTTCTCTATATTTGCTAACCTCTATTTACCTTCAAAATCTTGTATTCCTTTTTTAATCTTGTTTAATACATATAAACCGGACAGGGTTCCACCAGATGTTGTAAATACACTTTCTGCTAATGGCTCTAATAATTCAGCTGACTCATCATTTGTATTTTCTGCCTTTTTCTTCAATTCATTACTCAGAGTTTCAGCATTTCTCAATGTCTTGGCTGATTCTTCAATATATTGAGTCCTCTCATCGGCGAGCCTTTTTATATCTGATTCAATAGCATTTATATAATTAATTACAGCTTCTCTATAGTCTGTATCAAAAATATCACCCTGCTTTAAAATTCTTTCCAGTGTTTGAATTTTCTTTAACCTGGCTGAATTAATTTCATTAGAAGCTTCACTCTCAATTGATTCAAGATCAAACTTCCCACGATAGGTATTTTCTTTTATTGTCTCATGTCTTAATTCGTTAATCCTTGCTTGTATTTTGTTTTTTTCTATCGCAATTCTTGTTCTTTCTTGTATTAATTTATTTGTTAATGTATCAAGTTCATTTATTTGTTTTTTTAAAATCCCCATTTTATTTACTCCTTATAATTTTTGAAATAATTTATTTATAACTCTTTCAACCTCTTGGGATAATCCAAAGTCGGATACGCATATCCGATTTTGAAATCACCTAGAATTATGATTTAAGAAATCCAGCCTCTTCATGATTAACCTGCAGGGATTTCATATATTATTTTTTTATTCATAGAATTACTATTCCTATCGCTTTTGTTCCCCTTGGTGAGCTTGACACCAGGTAGTCAACTTCAAATCCTTCACGCAAGTCGTTGAAATCAGTATTGCAAACACCGGTTTTATGAAAGAAAATTTCTGTACCGTTTTCTTGGCTTATAAAACCATACCCTTTATGGTAAATCGTTGTGATTGTTCCTCTTTTCGTTTCCTGATCCATTTTTTTGTCCTCCACTTTTACTTATTCAAATCCGGAATTGCGATTCCGTTTTTGCTTATTCAAACCACCAATCAATCGGTGTTTTGAAATGTATCTCACTCTATAAAACATCTTTAATTTTCGTACCGTGATCACCCTTCTTTTTTTGAGATAATATCCAATAAAACTTTCGCCTGCGTTCATAGAATACATTTTTGCCGCATGGGATCGCCATTGTGGTTTTAAGGTAGTTGTATGTGATGTCAAGGTTAGTGACCGCTTTTATGATGTACTGGTATAATTCGGGGTCTGCCTGGATGGCTGCCTGTTCAATCAATTCACATTTGTCAATCAACCGTGCCCTTTTTATCACAAGGGCTTCCAGTGCGTTGCCTGGGGTTCCACGGGGCATATAAGACAGTACACGGCTTCCTAATGTATTATTATTTTCTTTAAGTTCCTCCTTCCATTCGTGGTACTGCAGGCAGAAATAATATATTTCTCTAAATCTGTTTTCTGTAACATCGTATTTTTTATAGCTTATCGGTCTTACGTTCATATATCCCTCCGCCATGTAAAATCCTCTTCAATGACTTATGCTGGTTTTATTAATCCAATGCTTCCTTGCCAGGACTTTTCTCTTTCACCCCACCCGGTACCATTTGATGTCTGTTTAGTTGCTCGGAGTTCTGATGCGTATTGAAATTTGTTATTGTATACGGTTCCGTAACGCCACAATGGTTCCGTAACATCTATTTTAATATTGTTAATGAGCAGGTCAATGTGATATTCTTCTTGGCACCCTGGCTCTTTAGCAATAGATATTATATATAAGTACTTCAATGACCCAAGGCTTAATTTTTCTATTTGATATCTCAATCTTGCCAGATATTTTTTTAGACAGTTATAAGCTTCTTTCTTGGATCCGGGCAAATATTCTTTGCTAAATGTTAAATATAGTATTAAGTCTTTATTGCTAAAATTTAAGTTAGCAGCCTCAATAAAATGTTTTCTTGAGTTTCGTATGTTCATTTTCTTTTGTGCAGGAGTGCTCTCTTTGTCTCTCTTTTGTCTGATCATAGTTTCCTCTCTAACCCTCTTCAATGATTTGCCTATAAGAAATTTATTTGATCCTCTTTTCCGAGTCTTCGGAGTAGATGGTTATAGTTTTCTTTTGACTTGATTCTCTTTCCCCGCTTCCATTTTTTTATCCTGGGCTTTTTAGTGAGTGAAAGCATAGTGTATTCAAGATACGGGTTTCCCGTGATTTCATGTGTGCCTCTCCGGATGCTGTCCTGTTCTATATAGTATCCAGGTAAAGCTTTAGGCTCTTCGTTTAGATATTTAAAAGACACATCTTCTTTTCGTACTTCTGGCTTTTCTATTGTCCGGCTGCAGGTAAACCTTCGCTTGAAAGAACTGTCGTCATTCCTAAAGGTCTTCGTTGTCTCTTTGATTAGGTATGCTGCCAGACGCTTATAGTTTCCGTCCCTCTTCATCAGTGTTGGCCTGACATCTCCATGACGCCATAGGCGGGCGATTGTTTCATAGTCTATAAAGCTGCAGACGATATGGTGATGTATTCTTTCATGCAGGAATTCAGTAACACTCACGTTTTTGAAAATCTTATTTTGTTTCTTGAATTCCGTGTTCACGGTCCTGATGAAGGCCTGTCTGTCTTTCTTCGCTTGGGCTTCTGTCGGTTCTTCTCCGGAGTATGTAAGCACCAGGTGCCAATCTCCCGGTATAAAGTTGTGATTAAGTATTCTTGTGAGCTCCTTCTCTGCGTTTCTGTCGTTTATTTTTTTAACCTTCTCAGGAGTAACATTAATTCTCATTGCTCTTCTCTCTCCTTTTTTCTTGGGTGAAGACATTTTCAAACAAACTTCTATCGTTGATCCAGCTACACATGTTTCTTTTACTAATCCCATATCTTTACCTCTTACGTTTAGTTAATACTCTTACCGAGAGTCTCAATGCTGCAATAGCTATGTGGTTTGCCTAATTCACTTTTAATGATTTATAGAGCTCAAATCCGACGATATCGTTGATTCTGAGTCATAAGGTTTCAAATTGCTCCCAATGTTACATTTTCCACCCTCACGGGTACATGAACCAGTTCTTTGGTTTATGTAAGCACACCAAGTATTTTTCCTTTGGCAATATATACAGCCTTCTTTAATGGCCACTTGTTTCCACATTGTTATTTGCATCTAATCTAATTTCAACCTATTTATTGTAGAAACTATTTTTTCTTTTTGTTCTGGCGAAAGTTCTTTTCTAAACCACTGGCTGAATCTAGCCTCTGAGACTCTCAGAGATTCGGCTATTTCGTAATTAAAGAATCTGCTCTCCTTCATGATTGCCTTGATTTCAGTGTTTCTCATTTTTTTGTACCTCCTATAAAATGTTCTTTTCACTATTGTTGACTTTGCTTTATTTAAGTATATAATAATATTTATTAACTACAAGTCCACAGAAATATATTTTTTTATACCATTTTATAAAAAAGTATATTATTTTCTCATAGGAGGGTTGTGCCATGTTTTATGGAATAGAACAAAAAATTGAAACAGCAAGGCGTTTGAAGCAATTAAGGAATAATTTTAATAATGGAGAAGGAATTTCTCACGAAAAATTAGCAGAAATTTTAAACGAAAAATATGCAGATCAAGAAAAAAATAAAAAGAAAAATAAAAAAGAAGAATACGATAAGTCTGAAACAAAAGAGGGAATTATATCTATTGGAGTATTAAAAAATTACGAAGTAACAGATTTCGGTCATACTAAGTTTGATGCCGGGTATGGTATGAATATTTCATATTTAACAATGCTTGCTGATTTTTATAATGTATCAACGGATTACTTGTTAGCAATAACCGATATAAAGAGCCCTGACGATAACATACGGGGCATACATGAAAAGACGGGTCTATCTGAGCCGGCAATAGAAAGCATTATTAAAATGAATAATAACGAGGAGTTCTTGGATCTAAGTTTGGTTCAATTATTAAACAGGGTGTTGGAGTTCCCTGGGTTCAATTTAATGTTGTATAGGATAGATATTCTAAAAATGGATTACATAAACAAATTAGCATACGAGAAAATGACTAGAATTATTGGCGATACAAAAACCATGGAGCTTTATCTAGGAGAAATAAGCGGGTTGCAGTTTCACAGTAAGGAAGGTAATTTCACCACCTTAACTTTATCTCCAGCTGAATATTACGATTTTTCTTTCATCCGGATGAAAGAAAAAGTTTGTAATTTTATCGAGGATTTTATTTCCAATGAATCAAAAGATAGAGATTTGGAACCCATGATAAAAGATATATCCCCCTGTATTAATGATGGTGGTTCTAAGGAGGATTGAAGTTATCGCCAGAAATGACGAAAAGCCAGTTAAGGAAACTTTTGTCCTCGATTGGTTTTTTTTATTTTTCCCGGAGCTGTATTAATGAAGCAAAATAGAACTAGCTCTGAAAAAGAAAAAGCCTACACTTTGTAAGAAAATGGTGGTAATATTAAAATACTTAATTAATCCGATTTTGAAAAATTTGAAACCACAGGAAGGTTATTCTATGAATAAAACTGAATTAGAAACTTTACGGAAACAAGCTATAACCGATGTTGAAAACGCTTTAACTACAATGTGTGAATCCGAGGATTTAGCTTGCCAAAAGAGGGCATCATTGTTATCTTATTGGCTTATTGATTTTATGCGTTTTTTAAAAAAAGAAGATACATTTGATCCTTTAAAAATTATTAAATATAGACGCGGAGATATAGTTAAGGTTCATTTAGGTTTTAACGTTGGAAGAGAAGAAGGCGGGTTGCATTATGGTGTAGTCATTGATAATAACAATAGTGCATCTAATTCAACAATTACAATAATTCCATTAAGTTCTATTAGGGTTGGACGGAAGATTCATCACACTTCAGTCGAGATAGGTAACGAAGTATTTAAATCTATTATGAGCAAACACGATAAATTAGAGAATGAAGTAAACACTGAAATAAGTGTTTTAGTTAAAGAATTAGAAGAGCTTCGTGAAAGTTTAACGGCAAGCCCAGCATCACATTCACCTGAAAATGTTCAAAAGCTTAAAATTCTTGATGGAAAAATTAATGATTTGCAGAAAATGGACAATAATTTAAAGGTTTTAAAGGCTCAGATTCTTAAAATGAAAGAGGGCAGCGTGGCTCTTACTAGCCAAATAAAAACTATAAGTAAGCTTAGGATTTATGATCCTATTTATAGCCACCATGTATTGTATGGCGTTAGGCTTACACCTACAACGCTTAGTAAAATTAATGATAAAATTAAAGAACTCTACATATATTGTAAATAAAACATACAAATATCTAACTTAATGATTAATTTGCGTTGACCTGCGGTATAAATAGTATTACAATAGGTAATTAAGACCAAGCCCTACAGGGGCCTAACAAAAAGACTGAGCCGTTAAGCGGCAACTTATTGGAAATAGCTCCACTCTTGTGGGGCTATTTTCTTTTTATTAATTATTATCTTTCGGCAGTGTAAGAAGATTTAAAGCTTTGGTATAAATCAAATCGTGCATCAGTGCGTGTTTTGAAACATCCCCATATTCACTTGCCATCATCCTTATACTTTTAATATAAATCAAATCCAGAATCAATTCTCCTTTTTGAATATCCTTATATTCTTGTGCTATTTATTTTAATGATTTTATTTATATCTCCCAAACCAACCCTTCTTTTTCTTCCCGGCTTTCAATTCTTCAAGCTGCTGTGCCAGATCATCTAATGTTGTTGTAAAATTATCTTCATTTTCTTTTATTTTTATTAATTCCTCTTTTAATTTTCTATTTTCTTCTTCCAAGTTATTAACCTGGTGCGTAAAATCTGACAGTTTTCCAATGCTTTCAAGTGCTTTTGTGATTAATGGATCCGTAAAAGAGTTAACCATAATACCATTATGTTGTTGTTGCGTTGATAATGTGTTGTTGTTGCGGTCTAATTCAACCTCAATAATGGGTGTAAACGCTGAATCTAAAAGGTTTTCAACTTCATAGAAGTCTAATTTTTTACCTTTGTGTTGTTGTTGTCTAATTAATGTTAGTTTATCTCTCGTGGTTTCGTAATCAAAAAACTTCCTGGATCCACGCATTTCATAGGTGGAAAAATGTGTTGGAATCCTTCTAGTCCAATTTATGGCCGTTGCTTCCGGAATCCCCAATTCTCTTGCTATCTCGGATAAACTCTTTTCAATCATTCTGTTTTCCTCACTTTCTATATCTATCTTGCCATTCTCCAGTTTTGAGCAAGAAATTCATCCAGTGTCTTTAATCTAAATTTAACTTTTACGGCAATGATTTTATTTTTGTTCATAATATTTTCAATTTCAATAAATAAGTCTGACTTTAAATTTATTTCGCTTATTGGTTTTCGTACGCAAGTATTTATTAAATCAATATCCCTTTTATGTTTACTTGAATCAATCTGTAAAAATTCCCTTATATCTTCAATATCCATTTCTATTTCATCCCTAATGCTTATATAACTCAATAAATATTCATACCAAGAAAGACTGAATTTGTTTTTCATCGATATACTTTCTCCTATACGGTATGAAGTGAATTGTCCTCGCTTGTGAAGCCTGAGTAAATAAGGAACCAGATCTCCATGAAATTTTACTTCCAATCTTCCATTTCCCAAATCATATCTTATTCTTTCAAACCAATTAACTTGCGAAATTATAAACCTTCCGTCAAAATTCGGCTTTACTATTTCAAAGGTTTTTGAATTTATACCTAACGTTATTTCTCTTAATTCTTCGTAAAATCCTCCAGGCTTAATTTTTAAAAGGTTGCATATATCCACTACCTTAAAAACTTGAAGTGGAAAAGATTCTTCGTCAATGTCATTTCTATCTAATTTTGAAATGAAATAATTAATAAGTTTCTTTTCTGTGACAGTAAACCCAATATCTTTATATTTCAAGTGTCTTACTAAATCATTATGTTTTTGAATTATATTTATTTCTTGATTTTTCCTTGCCATTTTTATTCCTCCTATCAATTGAATTAATCATAACTTAAAACGTTGAATTAATCAATGCTTTTTTTTCAACGTTTTTATATCACGTTTTCAAAACACAAGATTTCTTTCAACGGTTTGCAAGATTTCTTTCAACGTTACACTATTACAACCGTTGCTATCACTGGGCTAAATTTCTCTAGAAAAAAGAGAAAAAAGAGAATCTTAATATAAATAATAAGGAGCTGCTCTAAAAATAATTAAATAAATAACATATTCGGTATATTTTAGCTTAAAAAAATTAGAATTCTAAGAGTAATAAAAATACTATTCTTGATTAACAGTAAATTATTCTTACTTGACCGCATTCGATTCTTATATTCGACAATATAAGCCTTAAAAAGTGTATTATCAAAGAAGTATACCAATATCATATTTAACTCGCTCTAATCGTCATTTAAAGGCTCGCAGATAGTAATATAAAGGCAGTGAACACCCCCTGCATATTTTATATATATTATGATCATTATAAAAACATAGCCAATACCTATATATATTTTATCTAGATTTAGAATACATCACATTTTATGTAATATTTCAAAATTTTAAGATATTTTATTACTGGATACATACAAGATATAGTTTTTCGGCAGCTGGAGGATTTAATTGAATAATTGGCAGACCTTCCAAACGTTGATATTTCAATAAAATATATTAACTATTCCCAAAATCACGATTTACGGAACACATCAAATCCGACATT
>JAENWH010000361.1 GCA_016650135.1 Peptostreptococcaceae bacterium | reverse complement strand
TAATAATCCTGCGGACATTTTTGACAGTACCATATCTGAAATGAAGGTGGCACGTGAAACTTTTTCTCTGCAAATGAAATCATGTGAAATAGGAACCATCACATCTGTTTCTATGGGAATAGCTATTGTGTCCGGCCTCACTGGTGCTGGCCTCGAAGAACTTATTATTTTTCCGGAAAGGATTTATGGTATTGTATTTTACCTTGATGAAACTGAAGTCGGTGTGGTTCTTCTGGGAGAGTTCGAAAATCTGCATGTAGGAGACAAGGTGGAGCGTAGCGGCAGAGTTTTAGATATTGCTGTCAGTGATGAGTTGCTGGGGCGTGTCATTGATCCTCTCGGACGACCGCTGGATGGTAATGCCCCTATATATGACAAAGAACGCTGGCCCATCGAGCGTCCGGCACCCCACATTATGGACAGAGACCCGGTTACGGTTCCTCTCCAGACAGGGATAAAAGTCATTGACGCCCTTATTCCTATTGGTCGAGGCCAGCGGGAACTGATTATCGGCGATCGGCAGACGGGGAAAACGGCCATAGCTGTAGATGCAATTTTAAATCAGCATGATACGGGTGTTTTATGCATCTATTGTGCAATTGGACAACGTGCGTCATCTATTGCCAAAACCATTGCCATTTTGAAGAAAAATGATGCCTTGAGCTATACGATTGTTGTGGTGGCAGAGGGAAATGATCCGCCAGGATTGGCTTACATAGCACCCTATGCAGCGACGAGTATCGCGGAATATTTTATGCATAATGGCCATGACGTGCTGATTGTTTACGATGATCTTACGCATCATGCCCGTTCTTACAGGGAAATATCACTTCTTCTTAGACGTCCGCCAGGCAGGGAGGCGTTTCCGGGAGATATTTTTTACATACATTCCAGGCTATTGGAGAGGGCTACTCATCTTCGTTCGGAACTTGGAGGAGGGTCACTGACTGCATTGCCAATTATTGAAACGGAAGCGCAAAATATAGCGGCTTACATTCCAACAAATTTGATTTCTATAACGGATGGACAAATATATCTGTCACCATCACTTTTTGAGCTGGGGATCCTTCCGGCAGTGGATGTTGGGAATTCAGTTTCTCGTGTTGGCGGCAAGGTCCAGTTACCAAACTATCAGGCAATCGCCGGTGATTTGAAACTTTCTTATGCTCAGTTCGAAGAGCTGGAAACATTTCTTCGGTTTGGGACAAGAATGGATGATAATACCAAAAAAATTATAGAACACGGAAAACGAATTCGAATCTGTTTGAAACAATCTGAATTCGGAACAGTATCCGTGTCGGAGCAAATCATGATTTTGCTGGCCTTGGTTTCCGGATTATTTGATCAGGTGCCCCTTGAGAAGATGCCTGAAGCAGAACTGGCAGTTAAAGAGACAGCGAAGGGCTTGTCCCGGGAAATCATGGGTATCTTGAATTCAAAAACCATTTTCACGGCAGAAGAAAGAGAATCTATCGTGTCCATTATACGTGAAGCACTCGCCATTTTTAAAACGGAAGTAAAATAATCCTGCTGATTATTCAAAAACTTAAAGTAAGAGGTTTATTATATGAGTGATTCTAATGAATCTATGCGCCGAAAAATAAGTGGAGCTAAAAGCATAAAATCTGTTGTGCGAACAATGAAGGCAATTGCAGGTTCCAATATATATGAATATGAAAAAGCTGTAAATGCTTTGGATGAATATTATTATGCAACAAAGATGAGTCTTGTTGCATATTTTAGAGCAAATAAACCGGATATTCATCATATGCAGCCCGATAAACTGCAAAAAGATAAAGGAACAATTGGCGCCATTGTTTTTGGTGCAGATCAGGGATTGGTAGGACAGTTTAATGATATAATAGCAGAATATGCGATGAAAGAACTATCTTCATTCAATAGCAAGATTGTCATCTGGGCTGTAGGAGAGGGTGTTCACGGGAGCTTAACAGAAGCAGGCATTCCTATTGAAGGAAGTTTTAAAGTGCCAAACTCTGTGAAGGCAATTACACCTCTTGTGGCAGATATTCTCATGGAAAGTGAAATGCGCATTAATCGTAATGAAATCACTGAATTCCATATTTTTTACAATCATAATTCTGAGCAAATGATTTATGAACCAGTACACAAGCGATTGCTTCCTTTGGATAAAATATGGATGAGTGAATTTATTGATATACCATGGCCAACAGCATGTATTCCAGAAGTTATTGGGGACCCAAAAAAAACATTATATTCATTAATTCATGAATATATCTTCGCAGGGGTTTTCAGAGCCTGTGCGGAATCGCTTGAAGCAGAAAATGCCAGCCGTCTGGCGACAGCACAGCGAGCGGACAAAAATATTGGTGAAATACTGGAAACCCTTGAAAGAAGATATCAGGAGCTGCGTCAAAGCACAATTGATGAAGAAATGTTTGATATTGTTTCCTGCTTTGAAATTGGAGAAAAAAGTAGATAACGGATTCCATAAATGACTGACTGGAGTTATAAAACATGCAAAAGAAACAACTACTAGAACAGTATTTATAGACAAGCTGCCAGCAAGACCAGTCCTGTCCGCTTTTACGGCAACGGCAACAAGGGAAGTCCGGGAAGATATTATAAAAATTTTAAAATTGAACAATCCGTTTATTATGGCAACTGGGTTTAACCGGGAAAACCTGTATTTTGAGGTACAGAAACCGGGCAGAAAAGATACTT
>JAENWH010000488.1 GCA_016650135.1 Peptostreptococcaceae bacterium | reverse complement strand
TTTATTAAAGTTCTTTTTCTCATCATCCGTTATTTCTGAAACAGGTATTTTTAAACGTTTTAAGAAACTGTTAAATTCTAATTTAATATACACATTAATTAATTCATCGTAATTTGGCTCCTCATTATAGAATTCTTCAAAATTGATTTCAATAGGAACGTTTAAATGAATGGTGGCCAGCATTTTACTCATAACTGCCAGCTGAGCATTTTCTTCGATATTGATGCGAAGCCTCTCCTTCGTAACGTCTTTCACATTAGAAATCAGATTTTCTATCGTTCCAAACTCATGAATCAGTTTCATTGCTGTTTTTTCACCTACTCCAGGCAGACCAGGGATATTATCAGACTGATCTCCCATTAAGGCTTTATAATCTATGAATTGAGTTGGTGTAAACCCGTATTTTTCAACCATTGCATTTTCATCATATATTTCAAATTCGGAAATTCCTTTTTTAGTGATCAGCACTCTTGTTTTTTTTGTTGCCAGTTGCAATTCATCCTTGTCTCCAGAGATGATAAATGGTTCCAGTCCCTTTTCTTCTGCTTCTCTTGCAATGGTGCCAATGATATCATCGGCTTCAAACCCGTCTATTTCAAGCATTTTAATATTCATTGCCTGAAGGACCTCTTTGAGTAATGGAAGTTGCATAGCAAGCTCTGACGGCATTTTTTTCCGGCCTGCCTTATATTCAGCAAATTTCTCATGCCTGAAGGTTGGTGCTTTTCTATCAAACGCTACTACAATATACCCTGATTCATAATCTGTTTTTATTTTATTCAGCATATTAAGAAAACCGTACACTCCCTGAGTATACAGTCCATCTTTAGTAATCATAGGCCTTTGCATCGCATAATAAGCCCGATTGATTAAGCTGTTTCCATCAATAATAATTATTCTATTTTCCATAGTTTACCATCCTGCCCTTTGTAACTTATTGTTTCATAAGAAACATCCCCTGCTGCTATTATACATTGCAATAGAGAATATTCCAATAAGAAATATCGCGGCAATGGATGAATATCTGATACGTTTATTTTTTTTATCAATGCTTTCTCATAATCATTAATTGTCATGGCTTCTCTTTCCTGCTATGATTAATTATGTTATCATTATAACAAACAAACAAAGGAGAAGAAAGACAAATGTATGATTATCACTCTCATTCCTCTTTTTCAGATGATTCATCCGTTCCATTAAAAGATATGATAGAAGCGGCAATCAGTATGGGAATAAAGGAATTGGCCGTTACGGATCATTACGATCCAGATTACCCTGACAAGAACTTTCCTTTTGATTTAAACTTTAATCTTTATCATCAGGCATTATTAACAGCTGAAAAAGAATATTTGAAAAATATCAAGATTGTAAAAGGTCTTGAAATAGGAATACAGCACGGCGAAACCAACAAAAAATGCTATCTTGCTGCATCAGCTTTCCCTTATGACTTCATTATTGGGTCATTTCATTGTTGTGGCGGACAAGATTTATATAGCGAATATTTTATTAAAAGAAGCGACGAAGATGGTGTTAGAGAATTTTATGACTATGTATATGAGGGTATTTGCGACTTTAACGATTTTGATGTTTTAGGTCATATTAATGTGATTGACAGATATGTGAATAAAATTCCTGATTATTCTCAATATATGTTTAAAATTGAACAAATACTAACTAAATTAATCAACATGGGAAAAGGCATAGAATTGAACACCTCAAGCTTCAGGTATGGCTTAGGTGAAAGAACCACTCCTTCAAAAGAAATATTAACTCTTTATAAATCTTTAGGCGGCGAAATAATTACGATAGGTTCCGATGCACACAGTGAAAAACAACTAGGCTATAAATATAAAGAAGCCAT
>JAENWH010000330.1 GCA_016650135.1 Peptostreptococcaceae bacterium | reverse complement strand
CTTCATCTATGTACTGGTCGAGTTGGGCTTTCAGCACTTCGTAAGTTGCTTTGGTGTCGGCCATGGCACTGTGGGCATATTCCAGTGGTTTATGGCAATAAAACTTGTAGGCAGCAGTTAGCGTGCGTTTTTCCATTTTGTGAAAGATAGCCTGAACATCAACGAACTTGCGCTTTTTTAGGTCAATGTCAACATCTGCACGCAAAAACTCTTCGGCCAGCAACGGAATATCAAACCTGTTTGAATTAAAACCTGCAAAATCACAACCTTCAATAAACTGGGCTATAATTTTCGCAACTTCCTTAAAAGTGGGTTTATCTTTAATATCTTCCTCATAAATGCCATGAATTTTACTTACCACATCAGGTATTGGCATTTCCGGATTGATCCGATACTCTTTTTCGTCTTCCCTTCCGTCGGGATGAACTTTTATCATTGCAATTTCAACGATCCGATCGGTTACTATATTCATTCCGGTTGTTTCCAGATCAAGAAAAACCAACGGATTTTTGAGATTAAGATCCATGAGCAATACTTTTAGATAATGCGAATTATTAAGATTTATTGATTGTAATCAATAGAGTTGCAAATCTACAAAAATTATTCGAACCCTTTAAAACCGACAACAATCACAGTGCTAGTTCTTTAATAAATACTAAATTATAGACATTCTTTGTATCGATTGTCCTTATTTTTTGATACAACACAAGAATAAAGAATCCATAAAATGTGTGAATTATATAACTTTTTCCCGAAAATATATAAAGTTTTCAGTATTAGGAAGTTCAACTTTACAGAGATAAACTAAAAGACAGTCATGAGAAATTCAAATAATACAGTTTAGGAAAAATATATTATCCCATTACAATGCTGACGAAATCATTGACAGCACTTCAGCAAATTTGCCGGAACGGGTGCCCGAATTGAAAACTTAAACTTTGAAAAATGAAAAATAGAACCATTTCCAAACAGCTGGATGAAGTCTCAAACTTTTCTGCTACATCATTCAAAAAAATATCGGGAGATAAAATCATCACAGGCTCTTCCCTTCTGGCCATCAATCTGGATCATATAAAAAAAATGACCACCGGATTCGGAATGATTCAGTTTTCAAAAATAAGTCAACCTGATTTGGATTCCGGTTATACGCTTGATGACAATGCACAGGCATTAATTGCCATGTGCATGCATTATGAATTGACTGCCAATGAAGTGGTTTTGAATTATATTCATATATATCTCAGTTTTATAAAATATTGTCAGCAACCCGAAGGTGATTTTTTAAACTTTGTGGATAAGGATAAAAAATTCACTGAACAAAACGATGCAACCAACCTGGATGATTCGAACGGACGGGCCATTTGGGCTTTGGGATATCTCATTTCAAAAAAACCGATATTACCTGCCCAACTCATTTCAACTGCTGAAGCGATCCTGCAAAAGGCATTGCCACAACTTGAATCAATCTATTCAACAAGAGCCATGGCTTTTTCAATAAAAGGACTGTATTATTACCTCAGCATAACAAGAAACGCCGAAAATGTATTGCTGGTAAAAACACTTGCAAACCGACTGATAGAAATATATAAGCAAGAATCGCAAGAAGACTGGGAGTGGTTTGAGAGTTATCTTGCCTATGCCAACGGCTTACTTCCGGAGGCTCTGTTATGCGCCTGGTCGGTAACCGGTGACATTCGTTATAAACAGGTGGCCCGCGAATCGTTTGGGTTTCTCTTGTCGTTTATCTTTAATGAGAAGGGAATAGAAGTTATTTTGAATAAAAGCTGGCTATACAAAGCACAGCAAGCAGGGAAATACAGTGAACAAACCATTGATGTAGCCGACACCATTATGGCCTTAAGTAAATTTTACAATGTGTATAAGGAAGATGAATATTTCAATAAACTGGTTATTGCTTTCAATTGGTTTTTAGGAAAAAACCGCTTGCATCAGATTATTTACAACCCATATTCCGGTGCATGTTATGACGGATTGGAAGAAAACAACATAAATAAAAACCAAAGCGCCAGTTCAACGGCAAGTTACTTAATAGCGCGATTGGTCATCGAAAAATATAAACTTCAAAAGAAACAATCTGGAGTTCAATTGCAAAAACCTGTCCGGATAAAGTCAAAACGCACTAAAAATATTTACTCCACTAATTCCGAAAGTTAGCCGTAATAGATTAGCTACTTAAACAAAAAAACAACCTATTTTCGAATTTCAAGCAGATTCTTAGTATAAATACTGCAATTAAGGAGTTGAAAGTATTATTTTTGCCGACTTGAAATAAAATTGAAAATACAACAAATGACAGAATATAGTCTTTCCCACTTAAAAGAACTGGAAGCCGAAGCCATCCATATTATTCGTGAAGTGGCCGCCGAATTTGAAAATCCGGTGATGCTTTATTCCATCGGAAAAGATTCTTCGGTAATGGTTCGCCTGGCAGAAAAAGCCTTTTTCCCCGGAAAAGTTCCATTCCCGCTGATGCACATCGATTCGAAATGGAAATTTAAGGAGATGGTTGAATTCCGTGACAATTACGCCAGCGAAAATAACTGGAACCTGATCGTACATTACAACAAAGCGGCTTTTGAATCAGGAGTAGGACCTTTTACCCACGGAAGCAAAGTACACACCGATGTAATGAAAACCCAGGCTTTGCTTGAAGGACTGAGCAAATATAAATTTGATGCTGCTTTTGGAGGTGCAAGGCGCGACGAGGAAAAATCGCGCGCCAAAGAACGAATCTTCTCTTTCAGGGATAAATTTCACCAGTGGGATCCCAAAAATCAACGCCCCGAATTGTGGGACATTTACAATGCCAAAGTTCACAAAGGCGAATCAATCCGTGTATTTCCAATTTCAAACTGGACCGAACTCGACGTTTGGCAATACATTCGGCTGGAAAAAATCCCGATTGTACCACTCTATTTTGCCAAAGAACGTCCGGTGGTGAATG
>JAENWH010000063.1 GCA_016650135.1 Peptostreptococcaceae bacterium | reverse complement strand
GCAGCATTAAAGGAAAACAAAAATGGATTTTAAAGATTTGGGGATTATTGACCCTATACTAAAAGCCCTTGAAGAAGAAGGGTACACAGAACCGTCCCCAATTCAAGAACAGGCAATACCACATTTATTCGCAGGAAGAGACTTGCTGGGTTGTGCACAAACGGGAACAGGAAAAACGGCAGCTTTTGCAATACCTATACTGCAGAAAATAGCGACAGAGAAAAAAGAAGGATATACACCTATTCGTGCATTAATATTAACCCCAACGAGAGAGCTTGCATTACAAATAGAAGAGAGTTTTCATGCTTATGGAATACATTTAAGATTGAAAGCACTTGCTATTTTTGGAGGAGTTTCTCAAAAACCTCAGGTTGATAAATTAAAAAAGGGAGTAGACATCGTTGTAGCAACACCAGGCCGGCTGATTGACCTTTATAATCAGGGGCTTGTACATTTGAATAATGTTGATATTTTTGTCCTGGACGAAGCGGATCGAATGTTAGACATGGGATTTGTACACGATGTGAAACGAATCATCGCAAAATTGCCAGAAAAAAGACAGAATCTGTTATTCTCGGCGACGATGCCAGATGGCGTGCATGGATTAATAAGCACAATTCTTCACAATCCAATAAGAGTTGAAGTTGCACCGGCATCATCCACAGTAGACAGTATTGAGCAAATGGTTTACTTTCTTGATAAAAACAATAAACAAAAGTTGCTTGCTGATTTAATCAAGGCTGGAGATATAGATTCAGCATTGGTGTTCACCAGAACAAAGCACGGAGCAGATAAGGTTGTTAAGGAACTGGTAAGGTTGAAAATACCGGCGCTGGCAATTCACGGCAACAAATCTCAGACAGCAAGAGTCAGAGCTCTTGAAAGTTTTAAGGCGAGAGAGGTCCGAGTGTTGGTAGCGACAGACATTGCAGCAAGGGGAATTGATATTGAGGAACTTTCGCATGTGGTAAATTTTGATATACCAAACATACCAGAAACTTATGTACATCGAATCGGGCGTACCGGAAGAGCTGGATTAGAGGGTAAAGCCATCAGCTTTTGCATGTATGAAGAAATGCAGTACATCAGAGATATAGAAAAGATTATTGGGAAAAATATACCTGAAGCACCGACTCAGCCATATCCGATGGAAGTGTTTGAATCGGATATTGTACCAGCGCAGAAACCAAGAAGCGCACCAGGCAGAAATTTCAGTTCTGGCGGCAAGGGACAGGGAAGACCTCATCCAAGCGGTAAAAAAGGTGCAGGGCAGGCTCACACAAAACAATTCAGCAGTAAAAAGGTTTAACGAAGAGCAGTTCGCTAGATCGGCAGTAATTAAGTTTAGCAAAGAGTAATATATAAAAGGTTTAATGAGATGAATATAAAAAAACAAAAACCATTAGATAAAGGGGCAGGCGTGTTACTTCCAGTAGCAAGCCTGCCTTCTAATTATGGTATTGGTACTTTTGGTAAAGCGGCCCTTGATTTTATCAATTTTATTCAGAAATCAGGGCTGAAATACTGGCAGGTTTTACCCCTTGGGCCAACAGGCTATGGAGACAGTCCTTATCAGAGCTTTTCTGCTTTTGCAGGAAATCCTTATTTTATTGATTTGGATTATTTAATTGAAGAAGGATTGCTTAAAGCAGAAGATGTTTCAGCCATTCAGTGGTTTGAAGATGAGAGCTATATCGATTACGAAAAGATATATTTGAATAGATTTAATGTGTTGAAAAAGGCCTATTCCAATAGTCTTTATAAATACATGGAAGAAATAGAATATAAGGATTTTTGCGAAAAAAACAGTTTTTGGCTTGAAGATTATGCTTTGTTTATGGCTGTCAAAGAAAGTTTTGATAACCTGGAGCAGCTTAAATGGCCAGACGATATCAGGTTAAGAGATCCAGAAACGGTTGAAAAATATAGAGAAAGACTGAAAGCTGAGATAGGCTTCTGGAAATTTACCCAATATAAATTTACCGTTCAATGGGAAATATTAAGAAAATATGCGGGTCAAAACGGGGTCAGTATTATTGGAGATATACCAATGTATGTTGCCATGGACAGCGCAGATACATGGGTAAATCCCGAGGGATTCCAGATGGATGAGAATCATAGACCAACCAGGGTAGCAGGCGTACCGCCAGACCGGTTTTCAAAGACCGGCCAGTTCTGGGGTAATCCTCTGTTTAACTGGGAATACATGGTGAAAAACGATTTTTCGTGGTGGCGCAACAGAATGAGGCACTCTGCAAAGCTTTATCACATTATAAGAATAGATCATTTTATTGGTATTGCTCGTTATTATTCTATACCTATTGGGGAGGAATCAGCGGTAAATGGTATTTACAGACAGGGACCAGGGATTGCTTTATTGAAGGCAATCAATGAAGAAATCGGTGATTCTAAAATAATCGCTGAAGATCTTGGTGTCGTAACGAAAGATGTGAAGGAAATTCTTAAAAAAACCGGGTATCCAGGGATGAAGATTTTAATTTTTGCATTTGATGGTAAATCTGATAACCCTAATTTACCGGTTCATCTTAAAAAAAACTCGGTAATATACGGAGGCACTCATGATAATGATACCCTGCGAGGTTTTGTTTCAAGTTGCGATGAAGAAGTCAGTGTATGTATAAGAAAGTATTTTGAAGTCAAAGGAAATGAAGAGATGGTGAAAAAAATAATGGAAGCTGGTTTTAACAGCAGAGCCAATGTGGCGATTTTCCAGATGCAGGACTACCTTATGCTTGGAAATGAAACAAAAACAAATACCCCATCAACACTTGGGGATAACTGGAAATGGCGCCTGGGAAAAGGGCAGGCTTCTTCGGAGCTGTCTGGGATAATTAGAAATATGAAAAAGGAACGTTAAGAAGCATGGGCGGTTAACTCAGCTGGTAGAGTGTCACCTCGACAAGGTGGAAGTCGTTGGTTCGAGCCCAATATCGCCCACCAGAAAATAAAGACCCCCTGCTCCGAATATTTTTTCAAAGCAGGGGGGTCTTTATATAATGAAAAAATACAACCTCCAAATATTAGTTTGTACCCAACATTTGGGGTGCACTTCAATCATGGTTGCCGCCAAGGGCTTTCATAATGCCCTTACTTATCTTCATCTAATAATTTATTATGCTTCTTTTCAAGTTGCTTAATACCCTCTTCGGGTGTAGGTAAATCCTCCGGCATGGTGCCTCCTAAAGATTCTATAGTTCTTCTTACTTTTTTACCAACCTCAAAATGCACATTATTGGCATTGTGTTTACCCTTGATGCTCTCACGCCTCAATTTGGCATCTGTTTGAGTGGCTCTGAAGAGGTTCGCAGCGAGCTCCTCACTTCCCATATAATCTAAGATGCTTTGACTCTTTTTTAAGCCTTTCTTTTCGTGAATTTGCTTAGCACCTAAACCACCATAAAGGCCTTGGTAACCTTTATTTTGAAATACTGCGTAATCGACGGAATTAATTACTCCGGCATTATGTGCAGCTTCTACTAAAGATTTGTTATGCTCTATCATTTGGGAACGAATAGAAAGCCTTTTTTGTTCCTCGGACAAATTATCATAGTTCTCAATCAGTTCTTGCTGCCTTGTTTTAACTGCAAAATATGTTTGACCGAGTGCAATTACTTCTTTAGAAGGATCACCATTTTGAACAATTAAATAACAAGCATATCTTGAAAGTTTGATATCTTTTATAGGTTTAGCCATGGCACCAGCTTCTATGATTTTGTTGATCTCAACAAAATCGTGATTTACAATGCCTCCAGAATTTTCACAGGCTTTCATTGCTTTTTTCATTACTTTTTCGAAATTACGCCATTCAGTATATTCTAGTATATCTTGTAATTCCCTTGCTAACCAGTATTCATTACCATCTTCATCAACGTGCTTTATGTTTTCAAATGTATTTTCACTATATTTTGACAATATAACATCCTCAGGATGATCTTCGTCAACATTAAAAAAGAAATAGAAATCGTCCACCTTCTTTCTGTATTATATGATTTTATTTCGCTTCAGATTTTTAATAGATAAATTTTCCTTAATCGTATCTTCCAATTTGTTATAAATATTTTCAATGTCATTTAATTATTCATTTTTGGTAATTACTTTTGTAGCAGGCTTATTTGCTTTTGCAACTTTCTTGAAGCAATCAGCAGCTTTTTCATCATCCAATACTTCTCGCTTTATAATTTCCTCAGCTATGATTTGCTTTATTTCTTCATTGGAGACCTTGGCATCTGGAGATATTTTCTTAATAGTTTTTCTGACTACATCAAGAACGGAATCAGTTAATAATATTTGACCGAGCATAAACTTATTTAATATTTGTTTTTGAGCCAGGTAGTCGTCTAAAGTTGCTTTACTATTTTTAGCCATTGCTTCCTTAGTAAGGTAATATATCATTTCAATTTCAGATTGTCTTTTAAGGTTCAACTGTGACATATCAATTTCATATACGAGTTCAGTATCAATAGGTTTTGAGTATACAATTTTATAAACCTTCCATATAGTCCCATTGGTTAGAACCACCCAGTCAACACCAGTGTTAGAGCCATAATCAACAGCTTGTTTAATATGCTGCTCCTTTAAATCTAGTCCAGCAGCCTTAACTTCTATCAAAAGCCGGACAATGCCATCAATCTTAATAGCTAAATCACAAAAGGTTTTTTTAACGGCATGTTCGGAAGTTATCTCAGTGTATTTGTCATATCCAAAAATATCACATAGCATATCTACAATGATAGTTACTGTATCACTCTCGTTAATATCTTTGCTTTTTGCTTTTTCAAGAATTGGTTTGAATTTTTTTGCCCCTGATCCTATTCTTTCGCTAATTTTTGAAGGTACATTAATTGACATTTAGAGCCTCACTTTCATAATTGAGATATAACATATGTTTATAATTTAAAATGGTTGCCGTTGCTCAGCGCGCCTTTTAGATGTTCTTATTACTTCTTGCTTCTTAAACCTAATATACTTCTAAAAATATTACAGGTCAACCGCAAACTATGTATTTTGGGGAAAATATTGATAATATGCGCAAACGTGTATAGTGCATAATACAGCAAACGAATATGTATTAAATTACCTGAATGAATAAATGTGAAAAAGTAGCCGACCCTGACATCCACTCCCACCTTTTGGGTGTGGGAATAGGTCGGATTAGGACAATAATGAATAAAAAAACAAAAAAATAATCAAAAAATTAAAAAGCTCAAACCCTTGCAAACGCTTGGATTTGAACTCTTTTTTTATTGGTACCCCGTGGGGGAATTGAACCCCCGACCCCGCCGTGAGAGGGCGATGTCTTGACCACTTGACCAACGGGACATGTACCTTTCTATTATAGCATAAAAGATACAGAAATCAATGCTATTTTTCAACTTCATCTTGAGTAGGAAGTCATTTTGCATCCCCTGAATATTGTCATAACCGGGATGGTTGTCAAATTTTACGACACCCACTTGGATTTTACCTTCGACATAATTTTATTCTTTCAAATTCAAATGATAACTTTTACTTTTGCCGGCATGCGACAGGTAGGTGTTTCCGATTTCAACAAAACCGGCAAAAAGACAACCTTTTGGCAGAGGGTAATATTCAGCAAGATTTTCCAGCTCCTTCTTAAAATCTTCAAAACAAAGATGAGAAATAATGGTTTTCTGGTAGTCCAATAAGAGTTCGTGTATTTCAGGGAGAATATTGTAAGCATATTCAATACGAAGACAGGAAGAGGCATAAACTACCCCTTCATCAATAAGATTATCTTTAGCCAAATCTGTAATTTGCTGCTTTAATTGATTCATACCAAAACCTCCACAAAATAATAAAACAAATTATACGCTGAAATGCCGGTACTCACAAGATATGTGATTGAAATTAACCTTATAGTTTGTTACAATTGATTCATATGAAAAAAGGAGAAGAAGCAGATGATTAATTATTACAGCACAAGAGGAAGTATGAATAAAAAAACGGCAGCACAGGTGGTTATACAGGGTATAGCTGAAGATAAAGGCCTGTATGTCCCAGATAGAATACCCGAATTAGGGTTTAAACCAGAAGAAATGATAGGGAAGACTTATCAGCAGATTGCTTTTTCAGTAATCTCAAGTTTTTTTACAGATTACACAGAAGAAGAAATGAAAGCCTGCATTGATGGAGCTTACGACGAAAAATTTGAAGCAGCAGAAATCGCTCCGATTGTTGAGGCTGGAGGAGCCTGGTTCCTTGAGCTGTATCATGGGAAAACAGCAGCATTCAAAGATATGGCTTTGTCAATTCTTCCCTATTTATTGACAACAGCAATGAAGAAGGAAAAGGAAGAGAAGAAAATCCGTATTCTGACCGCAACATCTGGGGATACAGGCAAGGCGGCACTTGAAGGGTTTGCAGATGTTGTGGGGACGGAAATCATTGTGTTTTATCCAAACCAGGGAGTGAGTCAGGTCCAGGAACAACAGATGGTTACCCAAGAAGGTGCAAATACAAAGGTATACGCCATCAATGGTAATTTTGATGATGCGCAGACTGGCGTGAAGGAAATTTTCAACGATGAAAAACTTGCAAAAGAACTGGCAGAAAAAGGCATTAAGCTTTCTTCTGCAAATTCAATAAATATAGGGAGGCTGGTGCCGCAGGTTGCTTATTATGTATATTCATATATTAAACTTATTGAAAAGGGCATCATTAAACCTGGCGAAAAGATGAACGTTGTCGTGCCAACAGGGAATTTTGGTAATATCCTTGCAGCTTATTATGCACGGGAAATGGGGATTGGCATCAATAAATTTATCTGTGCGTCAAATGAAAACAAGGTTCTGACAGATTTCCTGAATAGTGGAGAATACAATATTAACAGAGAATTTTATTTGACAAATTCGCCATCCATGGATATTCTTATTTCTTCAAACCTTGAAAGACTACTTTACCATTTAAGCGGCAACAATGGAGAAGAAATTAAAGGCCTGATGGAGAGCCTAGACAAGGAAAAGGCATATCAGGTCAGTTCAATGATTAAAGAAGGCCTGAAGGACTTTTACGGCGGTTATGCAGACATCGAGGAAACGAACAGGACTATTGGTGGAATGTATTATGACAATGGTTACCTGATGGACACGCACACGGCAGTTGCCTATAAGGTATATGAAGATTATAAAAAAGAAACGGGAGATCTGACTCCAGTTGTAATAGCGTCTACGGCAAGTGCTTATAAATTTGCAGACAGTGTCGCGGCAGCAATCGGCCTCAAGGTTGAAGAGGATGGCTTTGCCAATGTGAGAAAACTGAATGAAAAGACAAAAGTCAGAATACCTGTAGGATTAAAAGGTCTAGAGAACAAGGTAATCAGGCACACGGAAGTGCTCGATATTGATCAAATGAAAGAAGTGGTTAGAGTAAAGTGAATAATAACTTGACTGGAAAATATTCGAAAGAACAAAAGGCAACAATTTATGTGGCCCTTATCACTGCTTTTGTCACGACTTTTACAGCTAGCGCATTAAATTTATCAATTCCGAATATGGGGCATGAATTCAATGTTAGTGCACGTTTCATAGGATGGGTCATTACTGCTTACATGCTGGCAATTTCTGCTTTGTCGGTTCCATTTGGAAGATTTGCTGATTTGACAAACAGAAAAAGGATATTAACGATTGGGATACTTGTATTTGCAATTGCTTCACTTTTTTCCGCCTTTGCCTGGAACATCATGATTCTAATTCTTCTAAGGGTATTGCAAGGCATTGGCGGTGCAATGATTTTCAGCACAAATACAGCAACACTTATAAGTGCTTTTCCTGTGAATCAAAGAGGTAAAGTGCTTGGCTATTTTGTTGCAGCCACGTATATTGGACTTTCAGCTGGGCCGGTCGTTGGTGGGATACTGAATCACTATCTGGGATGGCGCTCTATCTTTCTGTTCACTTTTCTTTTATCCGCAATTGTTTCGTATATAGCAATTAAACGATTGCCTACTTCAAGTGTTAGAGTTGAGGGTAATTTTGACATATCTGGAAATGTTTTATATATTCTAAGCGTAATATTCATTATGTATGGTTTATCAACATTATCAACAGGCAAATATCCTTTGGCTTTAATCATCGTGGGAATAGTTCTCCTTGTTTTCTTTATATTACATGAAAAAAGAACGTTGAATCCTATCATAAACATTGGACTTTTTGCCAATAATCCAACCTATATGGCGTCAAATATTACAGCGCTCTTGAATTATGGAGCCACTTTTGCAATCGGATATTTGATGTCCATATATCTGCAGGTTGTACTGGAATATTCTTCCCAGTCAGCAGGAATGATTCTGATCATTCAACCCATTATCATGGCCGTAGGATCCCCTTATATGGGGAGACTTTCGGATAGAGTTT
>JAENWH010000518.1 GCA_016650135.1 Peptostreptococcaceae bacterium | reverse complement strand
TGGACGGGAAAAGAAGAATATTATAATAAAGCAGTTTTTGAAGACAGATGGATCGCAATGGGAAAACAAGCCTTAACAGTTAAGGCGGAGACAATAAAAACGCCATCATTATATTATGATGATGTATTTGAAGAGGACTGGTACTTCGGCATCATAGATGAAATGACTGCAATGGGAATCGTATGCGGTTACGGAGACAGAACATTCAGACCTATGAATGACTGTACCTATGGAGAATTCATTAAACTGGCAAAGGACATGATGTACCAGAAAACCTTCCCGAATAATTCGGGCGAGTGGTATGACCCTATTGCAGAAGAAGCGATAAACAATGCAATTATGACGGAAGTGAACAAGTACATGGACACAGAAGACGGCACTTATTTAAATAAGCCTATCTTAAGAAAAGAAGTGACTCAAATACTGCTTGGACTGTTAAGTGATGAAAAAATTACCACTGAACTCAAGGCAAGAATTACGTCACTATACAAAGATACATCAGATTTAAATCAAAACGAACTTGCAGCTTTTGCATATGTCGAAGATGCAGGAATAATTTATGGCAATAATTTCGAAATGAATCCAGAAGAGTTCCTGACAAGGACAGAAGTTTTAATAATAAGAAAAAGAGTTATGGAAAATGATACAGTCAGCTAAAAACGGCATTGGTTAAAAGAAAAATGACGCAGCTAGCTAAAAACTGATTTGGATTTAGCAAAAAAAATACTCGAGTTAACCTATACAATATGCATTTTGCCACCTTTCATGTTATAATTAGGGGCTGCTGAACAAACCAAAATTTTCTCAAAGGTTTGTTCAGGACAGATGAAATCTGTAAAAAGCAGGCAAAGAACATGATAAAACCTGCTTTTCAGCCCTTAATTAAACAGTAGTAAATATGAGGGAGATACATGGAGCTCATTAAAGCAGATGGTAAAAATAGAAAAATATTTCTGGACTTCTACAGAAGCCAGTACGTAAATAATCCCTTAAGAAGAGATGCTTTGTCAGATCTTGTTAAGGGATTAATCTATGGCAAATTAGAATTATGTAAGTCATTAGAACTGGAACCTTACCTTGTGATGGATTACAACAAGATTATAATGATCTGTTTACTGGCATACGCCCATAGGATGCCTGATTATCTACAGATAGGATTCTTTGAATCCAGTGAATTTAATATGGAAGCCTTTATGCTGATTATGAAGCGGGCAGAAGAATTTGCCGCAGAAAAAAGTGCAACAAAAATATCAGGTTCATTAAATATCCATGTTAATTATGGATTGGGGTTTTTAGCCAGTGATTATGATAAAGAACAAAGTTTTGGACTAGCTCATAATCAGGAGTTTTACCATAGATACTTTGTAGAAAATGGTTTTAAAACCATTGAGATGGTGACTTATAAAAAAAATATTTCAAATAAACAAAAATTGCTGCACCCAAAGGTAAAGGATAAGATTGAAGCAAAATATAAAGTCAGAGAAATAAATTTAAAAAGCTTGAAGTCTGAAATCGCCATTTATACTCGAATTAATAATGAGGCATTTGCAGACCATTTGTTTTATTATCCTCGGAATGAAGCGGAAGATTTTGAATTATTTAAGGAACTTAAATATTTATTAAAACCGGAGAATCTTTTGTTTGTTGAAAAAGCTGGAGTCCCGGTTGGTTTTATGCTTTGGTATCCTGACTTTAATAAGCTTAT
>JAENWH010000494.1 GCA_016650135.1 Peptostreptococcaceae bacterium | reverse complement strand
TATGGGTTTCTTGTGTGCGTTGAATTACAATGAGGGAGATTGTTAAAAAATTAAAGGAAGCGGAGTATAGAGGAAATGAATAAGAAGGGTACGGTTGAATTGGAAACTGAGAGATTAATATTAAGAAAATTTACAGAGAATCATATTAAACCGTTATACTGCACATAATCAATATCTCTCCATATTGACAGATATAAATTAAATTGGTAAAATAATGTAAAAGTGTTATATATAACCAATAAGGAGGATTGATATGAAAGCAACAGGGATAGTTAGAAAAGTAGATCAGTTAGGTAGAATCGTAATACCTATTGAACTTAGAAGGACATTAGATATTGAAATAAAAGACCCTATTGAAATTTATGTAGATGAAGATTTTATTATGCTCAAGAAGTATAATCCTTCATGCGTTTTGTGCGGCAGCATGGATGAATTGGCAAATTTTAAGGGCAAGAATATTTGTAAGAAATGCATATCTGAATTGTAGAAATTGAGGTACGGCTCTTAGAACACAGTAATTGTTATAAGGAGTGTAAGAGTGAAATTAATACATCGAATATTTATATTTATAAGCCTAATATTTTTAATGGTTTTAATTATATTATGTGTAAATATTTTTAATTCTAATGCTACACAAATTGTGAAAACTAATACAATTATACAAGGCATATATGCTTTTGTAACAATTGTCTTAGTAATATTAACTTTTAATGTACTAATAGTGTCAAAAAAACAGAATTACCAGTCGATTAAACCAGATTTGACATTTGGTAATATTGATTTAATTGATGACCATAGAAATGAATTAGATTTTGAAATATTAAATACAGGAAAAGGAAAGGCTTATAATATACTAATTGAAATTTTTAAAAGCAAGGACAAAAAACCATTTTATACAGAAAGTTATCCAAGACTTGATACTATTAGTTCAGAATTAATAGCTCCATTATATGAAATTGTGAATGCAATAAGGGATTTTAAGAGAGAAACAACAAATAATCAAAATGGATACAGTAATGTAATTTTAGAAGAAATGTCTATTTCTAAAGAATTAAATTTATCAGAACATTATTCAAAATATTACAATATTATTTTCGCTATTCAATTTGAAGACTCTTATTCAAATCAATATAAAAATACATTCGAAATGAAATATGATGAAAAAGAAAGTGAATATGGTTTAGTTAAAGAAACATCAATGGAAATTGAAAATTATATTTTAAGTATTAGAAATATCTTTAAATAGAATTTAAAAAATAGATTTTAAGGTGAATTAAAGAAATTAAAGAAGAAACCCAAGACTAGCATTGATGGGTTCATTCATTGGGCTAGTCTTATTCTTTTAATATTGATTGGTTAAGCCGTAATAACAACTATAGTAATTAAGGATTATCATAGAATTATGGGAAATTTTACAAAGATTAAGGGAGATGCGTATGAGAGTGTTGAGCGACAGACTCTCGTCTGGTTAAACTGCAAATTGTTTTCTGTCTGATTCATAGGGAAAACGACAAAATCAAATCCCATTTTCAAGAGGAGATTACATGAAAAAGCTATTATCAATCATTCTTTCAATTACACTAATCCTATCTTCTTCCGTAACAGCCCTGGCAACAGTTTCTGTTTCAATCAATAATTCCCCAGTTACATTTACAAGTCAAAGCGGTGCTCCATTTATTGATCAAGCAAATAGGACGCAGGTACCGCTGAGAGCTACTATGGAAACCTATGGATGCAAGGTATCCTGGGAAACGGAAACCAATACAGCAATTGTTTCTAAAGATGGAACTACCGTTGAGGTAATGATTGGACAGAACTATATTCTTAAAAATAATACTAAAAT
>JAENWH010000068.1 GCA_016650135.1 Peptostreptococcaceae bacterium | reverse complement strand
GTTTGGATAGCCATCAATTAAGATGAAGTTTACTTCAGGGTATTGTTCCTGAGCTAAGTAAATTGGCTCTTCAAATAAGTATCCTGGAGTTACAACAACTTTTGCTCCGCCTTTAACCGCTAGTTGAATGGCTGAAAGGTAAGCATCCGTACTTTGTTCTGTTGGCTTGTAATACTTATGTGTAATGCTATTTTCTTCTGCATAGGCAACTACACCTTCCCAGGTTCCTTGGTTAAACGACTTGTCATCAATTGTACCAACGTCTGTAATCATTGCAATTTCGTAAGTTGCGGGTTCTTCAGTTTTTGCAGTGCCACCGCATGCTACCAAACCCAAAACAAGTACTAACACCAAAACAACAGCTATTATTTTTTTCATCATGCTTTCGTTCCTCCTGTTTTATATTAATTAAAATAACGTAAAATAACGTCAGTTTGATTATAACTCAAAGATTATAACAATAAAAGAGTTTTTATTTATAAAATATTAATATACATCAGGTTTCCTTGCTTTTAACAAAGGTAACTGGTTTCTGATTTTATCAACATACTCAAAATCAATGTCAGCGTAGACATTTGACTCGTTTCCGTCTGTTTTTCCGCACAGTTCTCCCCATGGGTTTGCAATACATGAATTGCCAAAGGCAATATAAGACCCCTCCAAGCTCCTTGCAGGAGAGCAGGCTGCAAAATAGACCTGATTATCAAGAGCTCTTGCTCTAATCGTTAACTCCCAGTGTGTCGGACCTGTCGTCATATTGAATGCTCCCGGGAGAATAATCATTTTGGCACCTTCCAGTGTCATTTTTCTGAAAAGTTCAGGAAATCGAATATCAAAACATATCCCAATGCCAATCATGCCAAATTCTGTATTTATAACAGTAGAATGATTACCAGATGTCAGAGTTTCTGATTCCATAAACCTGATTCCACCTATTATATCAATGTCAAAAAGATGAATTTTCCTATGCTTGCCTATCAGCTTTCCATTTCTGTCAAAAGAATATGAGGTATTATATACTTTACCGTTATCAATTTCCGGGATGGACCCCCCTACAATATAAATTTTTAAAGACTTGGCCATTTTTGAAATAAACTCATATGTAGTTCCCCCTTCAATCTCAGAATACTGTCTGAAAAAATCATTTGAATAAGGGCAATTCCACATTTCCGGCAATACAACTATCTCAGAACCAACCTTTGCAGCTTCCTTTATTAAGTATTCAGCTTTATTTATATTCGCTTCTTTATCTGCTGTAACATTCATCTGGCACAGTGCTATTTTAAAACTCATTTTGCACCTCCTTCTTCGTCTTTGATAATTTCAACCATGCTTTTTGTTATTCTGGCAGTTAATCCCCAAATCACATTATCCTCATAACAGTAAATTGGTACTTCTCCTCTTCCCCTTCTCCAGTTATATCCTTCTTTAAAATTTACAATATCATAAGGAAAATCGCTTTTTATATCTGGAATAACTTCCATCTTATATATATAAGGAGATTTTTCCATTAAATATTTCAAAGGAACAAGAAAATACTCCTTCACCTCATCTTTATTTGGAATTCCCTTAATAAGTTCTTCATAGGGTATCGCACCTAAAAAAGAATACATTGCGAAGTTGCTGTATGTATATAACGTATCCAGCTGTCCTATGATTTTTAGCTTGTCGGCACTAATTCCCAGTTCTTCGCAAGTTTCCCTTATTGCGCACTCTTCCTCATTTTCTCCAACTTCCATTGCTCCACCAGGGAAGCAAACCTCTCCTGGCTGATGAAAAAGCTGTTCACTTCTGACTTCATATAACACATTAATCTGCTTATCCTTCTCAACAAGCAGCACTAAAACAGAGTAGAAGTTATAATACCCGATAGGTGAAGGGGTTCTTCCTCTAATTATTTTATCTATTTTATCAATTGTAATTTTGCTCACTGCAATCACCTACCCTTTTCTTAATTTGCCACTCATTAAAGTAATAAAAGAGGCTGCTAAAATTAATACAATCCCCAAATAAGTATTCCAAAGCAATACATCTTTTAATATCAATACAGCAAAAATCGGTGCAATTGCCGGTTTGATAAAAAATGCCATTGAGGCCGTTGATGCATCAGAATTTTTAATGGCCATAAAATAAAAATAATACCCAAATCCGGTTACAAATATACTAATATATAAAACCATAATCAGATTATCTAATATTCCCGTCAGAATTGGACGCCCCATGAAAATCATTATAACCAATAAAACCAGACTTCCTGCAATAAAACTCAAACAAGTTTGAGTAATAATTCCTATTTTATCTATTTTTATCTTTCCAGCTACACTGTACAATCCAAAAAATGCGGTGGCTAGCATCATCAAGACCACTCCTGTAAATGTATTACCCTCTTGTATATCCCAGGGTTTTATCATAAATATAATGCCAATCAACCCGATTAACAGTCCCTCTACTTTTGATTTGCTGAGTTTTTCTTTCAATATGAAGTAAGAGAAAATTATTGTAAAAAAAGGGTTTACACTCATTAAAACCGCTGCAGTCGAGGCATTAGATCTCATAATCCCTAGCTGGAAAAACAACATGCTTAATGGAATGCATAATATACCAAGCAGCAAAACCCATGTTAAATCCTTGTAATGTAACCTCATCTTATTTTTTTTGTTTTCTTTTACTGCAAATGGTATTAAAAAAATCCCTCCAATCATAAACCTTAAAAAGGTCAACTGAAAGGAATCCATCTCACTTCCTGCTATTTTCAGAGCAACTTCCATCGTCCCGAAAAGAAATGCCGTCAAAAAAATATATAGTAAAACATTCTTTTTCATATGTTCCCTTCAAAAAATGGCGGTGATTAATCACCGCCATTTCCACAAATAATTTCTAGTTTAATACCTCAAATCTGCTAAAATCCAGGTTTTTCAGTTCTTCTTTATCAGATGATAAAGATACAATGAATTCCATTTTGTATTCTTCAGAAATAGTTCTTAACCTGTTTAAAAATTCAGGTAAGTCATCAACGCTGACATCAGCCTGTTTCAATATGCTATCTATAAAAATGACTTCGATATCATGGTTTGAACTAATTATTCCATAAATAAAGCCTATATATTCATCACTATTTGTAATATGTTCATAATCATCCATACTTACTACACGAATACTATGTTCCAAATCATACATCAACCTATGATTTTTATTAATAAATATCACACTTCCATTGCTACTTGCTTGTCTTTCGTTGGCCATTTCGATCATTTTTTTAGTTTTGCCTGTCCCTTTAGTCCCTATTAACAATTTAACCATATTAATCGCCTCCATTAAACAATGTTTAGCATATGCTAAACTAAATAACTACAATTTAAGTATACACTATCAAACTGTCATGGTGCAACCAAATATTATATTTATTAAAGCAATCTGAGCTGACCACATGCTGCAGAAATCTCTGTCCCAAGTTCTCTTCTGATGGTAGTCGGAATTCCTCTTTTTTCAAGTTGTTTTTTAAAGTGCTCTGCACTTTCTCTGTCTGAGCCTGTGAACCCTGATTCATTTACTTTGTTTAATGTGATAAGATTTACATGGCAGAGAGTGCCTCTGAGCCGGTCTGAAAGCATATCTGCATTGCTCAAACTATCGTTGATCCCTTTAATGAGTGCGTACTCAAATGTAATTCTTCTTCCTGTTTTTTCCACGTGTATTTTACAGGCGTTTAAGAGAGTATCCATCGGGTAGGAACTGTTTACAGGCATGATTTTTTTCCTTATTTCATCGTTGGGTGCATGAAGTGAAATAGCCAGATTAACCTGTGGGAAATCTCTGCCAAACTGGCCAATCATCGGCACTATACCGCAGGTGGACACAGTAATATTTCTCATGCCGATATTTAAACCATCCTTCGCATTTATCAGCTCAATAAACTGAGAAAGATTATGATAATTATCAAAAGGCTCCCCTGTTCCCATAACGACTACATTCGAAATTTTCTCTTCTACATTTTTTTCAACAAGCAGAATTTGATCCAGCATTTCTCCGCCGGTAAGATTTCTTTTTAATCCGCCTATTCCGGATGCGCAAAAAGCGCAGCCCATACGGCATCCAGCTTGAGAAGATACACAGATGGAGTTACCGAACTTGTACTTCATAAACACGGTTTCTATAGAATTCCCGTCAACTAATTCAAACAGGAATTTCTTTGTATGGTCCGTTTCGGAAGTTTGAATGATTGACATTTTCAAACAGCCCACTTCTGCTACTTCCTCTAATTTTTCTCTCAATTGTTTTGAAAGATCCGTCATTCCTTCAAATGTTCTTACCCCTGTATGAATCCATTTGAAAACCTGCTTTGCTCTAAACTTTTTTTCTCCAATATTTTCAAAAAATATTTCAAGCTCTTTAAGCGTCATATTTGTAAAATTTCTCTTCACGTCTTTACCTCATCTTCATTGTATAAACTTATGATATATATTATAACACATAATATGGTCATTATTCTATTAAATTTCCAAGTAACTTCCAAGGAATACAAAGGATTCCGGACCGCTCTCAAGTTGACAAACCACATTTAATATTTCCTCAGAAAACACTGATGAATCCAGATCAATATGGAACATAAATTCAAAATCCTTACCTGGGATTGGTCTGCTTTCAAGTTTAGTCAGATTAACACCCAAGGAAGCGAATTTAGAAATAATTCTATAAAGTGCCCCTGGTTTATTAGGCACTGTAAACATCAAACTCGTTTTATTTGCTCCAGGGTAGATTTCCATTTGTTTAGATATACAAATGAATCGAGTGTAATTATTGTCATTATTTTGTATATTATCCGAAAGTACAGATAGCCCGTATAATTCTGCACAATCCCGTGTAGCTATAGCTGCCGATATATTGTCATCTAAATCAGCTACATATTTTGCGGCAACTGCAGTGTTTTCTGATGTATTTATGTTTAATTCTTTCACATTCTTTAAAAATTCACTACATTGCCCTAATGCCTGGCTATGGGAATATATTTCTTTAATATCACTAAGTTTTGCCCCATTTTTAGCAAGCAAGGTATGGTTTATTTTCATCCTGACACTCTTGACAATATAGAATTTATTCTTTTTCATCAAATCATAAACTTCTGCCACAGAACCATTCAAACTGTTTTCAATAGGAAGCATCCCATATCTGCATAATCCCTTTTCTACTGCGGAAAATACTGCTTCAAAACTGTTAAGAAACACTATATTGGGATTATTGAACATTTTTTCGCAGGCTAACTGAGAGTTTGAACCTTCTATGCCCTGACAGGCAACACTTGCTCTTTTGGGAAACATCTCCGGTGTTGATTCAATCCCCTTTCTTATATTGTTAGCCTCTTTAGAATTTAAATATACTTTTCGATTTTCATAAGAGTTTTCCAAATCAAAAATTGTATTAAACAGAACTTTAGTATAAATGGATATTTCATCATTTTGCTGTTCTGTGACTTTTGATATAATTACTCTTTCACTGTTACTATTTGATGTAACCGATCTGCCTTCTTTAATTATCCTGTTAATTTCAAAGGCTATTTCCATCCTTTTTTCAAAAAGTTCTGCAAAGTTCATATCAATTCCCATCATTTCATTTTTCAGTTGGCTGATTTTAGTTTTCATTTTCTTCCCTCCATATTTTTCTCATTTCATGTCATATTAGTTTTTCAAATATTATTCGTACAAAATTATCTATATAAATACACTGCGCCTTTAATGAGAAATAAAAAAAATCTGCAATTGTTCACTGCAGATTTCAAAAGTTAAAATATATTATTATCTTTTCCCTTAAACCTTATTCAGCAAACTCAAAACACCCTTACCTGTAAAAAAAGTAAAGTTAAAAGTAAAGCTGAAGTTTGCATTTCTGTCTGTAAGGTTTCTCATATTATTTCCTTTGTTGTTTCCTTATTATTGGTTTTTTATAGTATGCCATAACGTTTTGTCCTTGTCAATATAATTCGCCTGGCAAAAGTCATTAAAACAATATTCCTGTTTCACTATATCACAAACAACCAATGAATAGTTTATGAAGTGGATTTAATAATGAAAAAGCAGCTCAAGGCTAATCATTATGTTTAGTTTTAGGTTATTTTTTCAACTATTTGTTTAATTTGAAGTTGCCTTTACTCTTTTATTGTAAAATCATTACATTAATCATATCAAAGAGAAAGAATTGATGGAGATAACATGACAATAGGTGAAAAATTAAGAGAATTACGGTTAAGCAAAAACTTGAAACTGGCGAATCTTGCTAAAGTGATCAATAGAAGTTACCAGGCTTACAGCCAGTATGAATTGGATAAAAGACAACCTAGCATTGATATGATTATTATCATATCAAAATTTTACGGAGTCAGCTCAGATTATTTATTGGGGCTTACTGATGATCCAACCCCATATTATCTAGGGAAGCCAAAAAATCTGAAAGAATTGAATGTAAGTGGAATGGCTAAGGATAAAATCGACCTTTTAGTTGAAATTACAAAAATATTCAAAATGATATAAAAACATAAATAAGTGCCTGTGGATAAATGATATTTTTTCCACAGGCACTTATTTAAATATTCTATTGGAATTTCAATGTTTGATTACATTTGACCAGGCTTTTTGCCTGCACCAAGCCCAGTATAAGCATCCGACATTGGGCTTCAAGCCCAATGTCGGATGCTTATACTGGGCTTGGTTTTATATTTTTTCCACTTTGATCCCTGTCTTGTGTCCATTCAGATCAAATTCTTCTAATTCTTCCTCCGTCTGGTTTAATTCTAATGCAAGGGTTTCTGTCATTACATAATCTCTATGTATCCCTATTGCCGATTGAACCTCTTCATCCGATCGAATAAATATTTTGATATGATCCATCATTTCGAAATCATTCTGTTTTCTCAGTTGCTGGACTTTCGAAATAAGTTCTCTTGCAAGACCTTCTTCAATTAATTCTTTTGTGATGGTAGTATCTAATATGGTAAAAAGATTATTTTCCATAGCCACAGTAAAGCCATCCTTTGCGCTGATTTTGATTTCAACCAGATCTTTACCTATAATATATTCTTCTCCTCCAATCATCATCGTTGTTGTTGCGCCTTTTTCTTCGAACTCAGTTACAATACCTGCCGCTTTCGATGCCGCCAGCACTTTGGCAAATTCATTTATTTTCTTTCCAAATATTGGCCCTGCAACTTTAAAATTAGGTTTAAGAGAAAAGTTCATATATTGATCAAGTTGTTTTTCAAAAACCACTTCTTTTACATTAAGTTCGTCCATAATTAAAGGTGTTAAATCATTAATTAACGTTTCATATTTCCCGTCAACAAGAATCTTTTTAAGCGGCTGTCTTACTTTAATCTTTTCTTTCTCCCTGGTGCCTCTTCCAAGAGCAACTAATTCTCTGACAAGATCCATTCTATATTCCACATTTTTATCAATAAATTCTTCATTTGTTTTAGGATAAAACGCAATATGAACGGATTCCTCACCAGTTAACTTAGTATATATTTCATCGGAAATAAATGGTGCAAATGGTGCAGAAAGCTTTGCTACTCCAACAAGCACTTCATAGGTTGTTGCATATACTGATTTTTTGTCTTCCGTTAATTCTTCTTCCCAAAATCTTCTTCTTGCTCTTCTGATATACCAGTTTGATAAATCTTCGGTGACAAATTCCTGAATTTTTCTTACTGATTTCATATGGTCATATTTTTCCATCTCTTCAGTAACGTCTTTAATCAACTGATTGTATTTTGACAATATCCATCGATCAAGCTCAGGACGATTCTTATAATCTACCTGAAGGCTCTTCACATCCAGGTTGTCCTGGTTTGAATACAATACAAAAAAATTATAAACATTTTTAAGCGTTCCAAAAAACTTGCTTACAATTTCAACCAAACCATCTTCATCAAATTTGGTTGGAGACCAGGCTGGAGATACATATAACAGATACCAGCGAGTAGCATCAGCCCCATATTTATCAAACAAAGTAAAAGGATCAACAGTATTCCCCTTTGTCTTGCTCATTTTTTT
>JAENWH010000071.1 GCA_016650135.1 Peptostreptococcaceae bacterium | reverse complement strand
TATAAAAAAAATGGTATGAAAAAAAAATTACAGGATTCTAATTACAGGAATAGTTTTAAAATAGATCGGCGACATTTTGTAAAAATAACTGGTATTGCTGCATTGGGCGTCTCTTCCATGGGGTTTTCTAAAATAAAGGCAAATGGAGTTTCAATTATTATCGACCCTAATGACCTGATAGCAAATTCATTACCATCCATGTGGGCTGTGAAAGAGTTGGAGGAATCGCTTACTTTAAAATGGATTGATGTTCGTAAATATGATCAACTAAGTCAGACTAGGGCAAGTGATATATGCATAGTTGTAGCAGGCTCAAATTCATCCTTAGCTAAGGAACTACTTACCAGAGAGAAGACAACTATTCCGGCTGTACCTGAAGCTCTTGGTTTAGTGCCGATTAATTCAGAAGGCAAACAAATATTGCTTGCTTGTGGCTATGACGAACGCGGTGTAGTTTATTCACTTCTTGAACTTGCTGACCGTGTCAACAATTCGACCCATCCCTTAGATTCACTTAATATTCAAAAAGCTATTATAGAAAGACCTGCAAATGCCATTCGCAGTCTTAACAGGTTATTCGTAAGCGACATTGAAGATAAACCATGGTACAACGACAGAGAGATGTGGCCTAAATATCTCACTATGCTTACTACACAACGTTTCAACCGCTTCAACCTTAGTTTCGGAATTGGCTATGACTGGCTTCATAATGTAACTGACGGATATTTTCTATTTGCCTATCCATTCCTTTTATCAGTGCCAGGGTATAATGTGCGTGTACCTCAGCTATCTGATGCCGAACGGGATAATAATCTCGAAATGCTCAAATTTATAAGTGATCAGACTGCAGCCCGAGGAATTGAATTCCAGTTGGGCATCTGGATGCACGGATATGAATGGCTGCAAAGTCCTAACCCTAATTATACAATTGAAGGATTAACTCCTGAAACTCAGGCTCCGTATTGCCGCGATGCTATACGCGAACTTTTAAAAGCATGCCCTTCTATAAGCGGCATAACCTTCCGTATTCATGCTGAAGCTGGAGTCAGTGAGGGTAGCTATGATTTTTGGAGGACTGTATTTGAGGGAGTAGCTACTTGTGGCCGTAAAGTCAATATTGATATGCACGCTAAAGGTCTTGACCAGACAATGATCGATAAAGCATTAGAAACTGGTATGACTGTTACTGCCTCTCCCAAATACTGGGCTGAGCACATGGGAATGCCATACCAGCAGGCCGACATACGTCCACAAGAAATTCCACCAATACAGAATAGAGATACATCTGACTTGGTATCAAACAGTGTTTCTACTTCTCTGAGTTCGGGTTCACGCAAGTTTATGCGCTATGGCTATGGGGATCTTCTTAAGAAAGATCGACGCTATGGAGTACTTTACAGGATATGGCCGGGTACACAGAGGCTGCTGCTTTGGGGCGATCCTGTCACTGCAGCTGCACATGCAAAAGCTTTCAGTTTCTGCGGCAGCGATGGGGTGGAGTTGATGGAACCCTTATCATTCAAAGGCCGTCGTGGTTCCGGCATTGCAGGCGATCGTTGTGGATATGCTGATTCATCCTTAAAACCTCGTTGGGATTGGGAAAAATATCTTTACACCCTTAGAATTTTTGGCCGGAAGATGTATAATCCTGATGCGACGCCCGACATATGGCAACGTTATTTAAAAAATCAATTTGGACAAGGTGCAGAAGCTACAGAATTGGCTCTGGCAAATACTACTCGTATCCTTCCCATTGTTTTGACCGTTCATGGGACTTCCGCCGGAAATAATACATACTGGCCTGAGATGTATACTAATCAACCTATCGTCAATTCGGACGATGAGGATTATAGTTTTGTAGGTGATACCCCATCTCCAAAAGTCTTCGGAAACGTCACTCCAATGGATCCACAACTTTTTATAGGGATTAATGATTTTGTAAAAGAATTGCTTAAAGGTGAATGTAGCGGCAAGTATACGCCTATTGAATACGCTCAATGGATAGAAGATTATGCTAATGAAGCAGGTAAAAATCTTATGCTGGCAGAAACACTGGCAGAAGGCAAAAATAAACCTGAATTTCGCCGGATGGCTATTGATGTGTCAATGCAAATAGGTCTAGGTCGTTTTTTTGGAGCTAAATTCCGTGCCGGAGTATTATATGCTATTTACGAGCAAAGCAATGATCGTAAAGCTTTAGAAGAGGCACTCAACGCTTATCGAAGAGCTATAAAATACTGGTCGGAATTGGCTCATACAGCAAAAAGCGTATATGTATCTGACATTACCATTGGAGGAGAAGTCTGGCTGCGGGGGCATTGGCTCGACAGGTTGCCCGTGATGGCTGAAGATTTAAGCAATATGAACAAAAAATTGAAATTATTTAGTGGAAATAATACTTTGCCAGAAAATATAACTAAAGAGGCTATTAAGAAAGCTTTGGGGAGACCTATCCGTAACATCGTTTCCTGTCAGCACAATCCGCCCAATACGTTTATTGCTGGTCAACCCCTAGATGTTGAATTTATTTTCGATAAAACACCATTATCGGCAGTAGTATTTTATCGCCATGTGAACCAGGCAGAACGATATCAAAAAATGGGTTTAAATTGGAAGGGGAAAAATGCCAAAGCTAGCATCCCTGGAGATTATACAGACTCTCCTTATCCTATTGAGTATTATTTGGAAGTAAGAAATTCTCCGGATTCGGCATCATTTTATCCCGGATTCAATACCGATCTAGCGAACCAACCTTATTTTATTGTAAGAAAAGCCTAAATACAAACAATGAAAGAATATGTAGCTACTCATTATAAATAAAAGTGTTAATCATGAAACTAATTGCCTGCACATTCTTCCTTACTTTTTCTTTTTTTCCATTGGCTCAACCTCAACAAAGAAAAACAGGCAGCCCAATTGATGAACTTCCAGCAAACATTGAGGTACTGACCACTTTTGGAGAAAGAGCGGACTTTTCGCCTGATAATAAGCGTGTGGCTTTTATGGCTAAAAGTTTTGGTGATGCCATGGTCATAGATCTTGAGACTCGAACTATTAATTGTTTAACCTGCAATGTTCCGGGTGCGGCATTCCTGCGCGTGATGCATTTGATCACAGGGGACTATATTTTGATTGGTCCTGATAAATTTAAAGATATCAGAACTAGCCGCTCCAGGGATAATGAACTTTGGTTTCTAAGTAAAGAGCCCGGTTCTAAACCAGTTATGCTTGGTATGAAAATGAGTGAAGGTGCTGCTATTTCAAAGAAAAGTATGAAAATTGCTTTTTCACAGGTGCATGCCCAGGCACCAGATCTCCCGAAAGGAGCCTCCCGGATCATCATTGCTGAATTGGATATAACGGGCAGCACACCAAAACTTATTAATCAAAAGACAGTGTTTGAAAGCAGTGATCCAAGTTGTATCGTTGAAGCTCAGGATTTTTATGATAATGATTCAAAATTAATTTTTGCGGGTTATGAACCAAATCATATGTCATCCGTCATGGGAATTGATTTGGAAACAGGCGAAGTAACGAATTATACGCCAACACCAAAAACTTACAACGAACCGGAGGGCATTTTCCCTGATGGAAAATATACTCTTGTCGAGTCTGACAAACAAACTGAATGGCTGGGAGGTGGACGAGGTCCTGGGAATATTGATATCTGGAAGCTAAAACTTGATAAAGAAGATGATAATTTTGTTCGACTAACAAATTTTAATGATTTTGAAGGAGGAAAGGCCTCAAATCCCGTAGTTTCAACCAATGGAAAATATATGGCATTTCAAATTGCCAATACTAAAGACCCTGCAGGAGTTGGATATGGTATATTGTTGTATACATTTTAATTCAATATTATTCTGTTTTAAAGAAATGACGAAAAATTCGAGAACTAATATGAAAGAGTATAAGCAAAGCACATTTAAGTAGCTCGAAAAGCAGACAAATTAGGTGATATTAATGTCAATTGAAACATGAAATTAAACCATTTGGCAGTAATTGAATAGCTTTTAATTATACCCTGCAATCTTTACGATTTATAAAATCGAATTAGATATTTAAGTATGTTATTGAAATTTAAAACCAAAAAGTATTAAAATTATGAATAGACGAGAATTTTATAAAAATAGTGGAATGCTTGGCCTGGGATTAATGGCAGGATCATCTCTTTATGCAAATAATTTGAAGAAAATTACTGAACCTGGATTTTTTGAAGAAGAAGCGAAAAAACTACCCTCCCGACATTTTGATGTGGTAGTTGCCGGTGGAGGAACTTCCGGCGTTATCGCCGCAATTGCTTCAGCAAGGCAGGGTGCAAAAACAGTTTTGGTTGAAAACAAGGGATATGTTGGCGGAACTGTAGTTGAAGGCGGAACTGCCCTGCATAGTTTCTATAATTTATGGAAAGCCTTCCCGGGAGTTGAGAAACGGCAACTGATTAAGGGAATTCCAGCTGAAATGGTTGATCGGCTTACGAAACGTGGAGGAGCAACCGGATATGCAGAAATGGTAAAAGGTTACGAATACGATTCAGTATGTACTGCCATCGATACTGAAATGTATAAACTCAATGCATTTGAAATGCTTGATGAGGCAGGCGTTTACGTTTGTGTAAATACACTTTTAGCGGGAGTTATAAATGATAAAAACCGGGTAAAAGGTGTTATTCTTGAAAGCCGTTCAGGGCGAGAAGTAATTTTTGCTAAATCGTTTATAGATTGTACTGGTTATGCTGATTTGGCCGCACATGCCGGTGCAGAATTTACTGAACCTAACGATCATGAAGTGGCCAATTCCATGGGGCTTGGGAATGTCGATATAGAAAAGTACTACCAATCCCTATCTTCTCAAAACGCTGTAGGACAGTTAGCTTATGGTGTCCGGAGCGGTGAGCCTGGACAAATTATCAGGCTTGGTTCTGAAGGTTCAAATGGATATCCTGAAGCTTTTGTAAAAGGTGCAAGAAAAATTGGGATGTCTGCCATTTCAACTACTACTCAAGATAATTACTTAATGTTCATAAAATTGAATCTGAAACTTGAGGTTAGTCCTACCAATCGTGATGAAGTTTCAAAAGCTGAACTGGAGTTGAGAAAACGGATGCAAGCTGGTGTAGTATTATTTAAGGAGCACATTCCCGGTTTCGAAAAGGCATTCATTACCCGGACCAGCCCTTCTTTATGTATCCGTCGTGGAAGGCTGATTACGTGCGATTACGATATTACTCATGAAAACGTGCTAAATGGAGATCACTTTGAAGATGATGTTTACGTTTACGGTTTTCATGACATGGCACCTAAATATCAGGTGAAAAACGGAGGTAGTTATGGAGTTCCTTACAGGGCGCTATGTGTTAAAAATATTGAAAATCTATATGTATCAGGCATGATGATAACTTCTGACCACAACGCGCATATGTCTACCCGAAATACAGTGAGTTGCATGGGAATGGGGCAGGCCAGCGGAACAGCTGCAGCCCTCTGCGCCCTGGGCAATATGACATCGCGTGAACTATCATATTCTTCATTGCGCAAGGCTCTCGAAAAAGGTAATGTCTATTTCGAATGAAAATTCGATAATTAATTGCAAAAGAGACACAACTAATCAGTATAAATAACGGGTGGTTAACTACCAAGAATTTTTAATGAATGTAACATAGTGAAAAAGTTTTTAAAGATATGAAAAAGCAATATATATATATTATTCATTTTTTTTCTTACCCTTATTACAGGTTGTATTACTGAAAAGCGCGCTGAAAATCCTAAAAATTGGACATTCACACAAGTTTCAGAATGGTTCAATCAAAAAGAATGGATGGGACAAACTGAATTGCAAGCCGATCCATCATTTGATCAAAGGGAATTCGCTATTCAGTACAACAAGAATAAAGCCAGGTGGGACAAAGCATTTGACTTTTTAAAACATGAAGATTTGTCTTCACTTACTGTTGGTGTCCATGAATTGGATGGCCAAAATGTTTTTGTTAAGGTTACCGAATATGACTCCAAAAACCGAGAAGATGTTCTGTTTGAAGCTCATCGAGATTATACAGACATACATTATATAGTTACCGGTGTTGATATCGAACGGGCAGCACTTGCTGATGCTATAATAAAGACGCCGTATAATGCAGAAAAGGACATTGTATTCTATGAGGCTAAAGAAAACCAAACTCTTCTTGGAAAACGAGGGACGTTCTTCATTATTTTCTCCAACGATCCGCATAGATCTGGGATTAAGGTAGACAAGAGTGTTTGGGTGAAAAAAATAGTAGTTAAGATTAAAAATTGATTCAAATTAAATATTTACAATTCATTATAACCATATCAAACAACATCAGGAGAACACTTTTATTATGGATCAAAGACAAACAGCAATAGATATTTTTATGGCGGGTGTGGAGAGTGTAAAACCCAACAATCTTATTAAACGATATGTTTCGATTAATTCAACTACCCTTAAAATTGAAGATATTAACTTTGATTTTTCTGTTATAAAAAATATTTATGTTGTTGGGGCTGGAAAGGCCAGTGTCTTGATGGCTCAAGCCATGGAATTAATCTTAGGATACAGAATCACGGCAGGTCATATTATTACAAAATATAAACATTCTGTTCCACTTAAATTTATTGAAATTACTGAAGCAGGGCATCCTGTTCCGGATGAAAATGGTATTAAAGGAACGAACCGGATTTTGGAAATTGTGAATAATGCCGGAAAAGATGATTTGGTAATTTGCCTGATTTCAGGAGGAGGCTCTGCATTATTAGCTGATGTTCCAGAAGGGTGTACTCTTGATAATGTAAAAGAAGTTAATTCTATTTTATTAAAAACGGGAGCCAGTATTTCCGAAATGAACTGTATTCGGAAACATTTATCAAAAGTCAAAGGTGGACAGTTAGCAAGGACAGCATATCCGGCAAGAGTTATAAGTTTAATATTATCAGATGTTATTGGTGATCTTTTGGATGTTATTGCGTCCGGTCCAACTGCGCCAGATCCAACAACTTTTAGTGATGCTATTTCTATCATAAAGAAATATAAAATTGAGAACGAAATACCAGAAAGAATCTTACAGGTTCTATGGGAAGGTTTTGATAAAAAGAGACAAGAAACGCTAAAAGAATCGGATGAGGTTTTATTACATACAAATAATTTAATAATTGGTACAAACCTTCTGGCACTTAAAACAGCAAAAGAAAAAGCTCAATCATTAGGTTATGAAACTCAAATAATAACAAACAAGCTGGATGGCGATGTAGTTGATGTTGCAAACTATATTGTTGAAATTTCAAAAAAAACAAAACTGGAAAAAATTGACAGGAATATCTGTTTATTATTTGCCGGAGAACCGACTGTTAATGTAACAGGCAATGGTATGGGAGGAAGAAATCAACATCTGGCAATTATTACTGCCCAGTTAATTGAAAATTTATCAAACATCACTTTTTTATCCGGTGGAACTGATGGAACCGATGGCCCTACTGATGCTACAGGAGCTGTTGTTGATTCTTTCACATCCCAGAACGCGAGAATCCTTGATTTGAATATGGAACAATATATCAATAATCATGATTCTTACAATTTCTTTAAGCAAGAAGGAGGATTAATCATTACAGGGCCAACACAAACAAATGTGATGGATTTGATGGTAGTGCTTATCGATCATGACGTATTTGATAGTAGTGCTTAATGATATTTGATCATTAAATCAATCTGTTTTGTGCAATTATATACTGCTTAAAGTTAAAATTAGTTATTTGCGTTTTACACTATAACAATAGTTCGTTAAATTTTAAGCGGCAATTTTGCCGTAATCCAATAGTTCTTTGACAATTTTTTGATTTTTAGCAGTGTTCGGGTTAATAGCGAACCTGCACATAAATCGTTCGAGCATCAAAATATTGTTTAACAGAGTT
>JAENWH010000473.1 GCA_016650135.1 Peptostreptococcaceae bacterium | reverse complement strand
TAAAAAGTAGCTGAACTCAGATTTAGAGATTGTTTTTTTAAAAGGATCCAGTAAGAAATATTTCTTTTTTTGTAGAAAGATTTATTTAACTAAAGTTTCCCACGTCGGAAAGTGTTGATATTAAAGGGAATTAAAATGATATAAGTAGTGGTAAAATAGAATTTAAATTGCTATATTTGAGGTAGTTACAAATCAAAAAGCAGTTTATTCACAAAACCACTACTTATGACATCAAAAATAGCAAATTTAAGCGAATTGGAAAGCGTTCTTTGCAATAATGATAAAACTAATGAGGGGATCCTCCATTTCTTTTCAACCTTTAAAATTGCCCATCTATTGGCCGCATTCGGTTCTTTTAAAAGTAAAGGGTTCGAGGTTCCAGTGCTTTTACTTTCTCTATTGATCTTCAGGCTCAGGAGTGAAAGTATTTACAGGATGCAAATCCGCAGCAGAAACTTTCTTGAAAAGATTGACGACAATACTTTTTATCGTCTGATGAATAATCCATGGATGGATTGGCGGAAATTACTTATGGGCTTTGCCAAGCAATTTGTTGCCCAGTCAAAAAGTAATGGCGACAATACTCCAGGGATAACTTGCTTTGTTTTGGATGATACGGATATTGAAAAAACCGGTAAGAAGTTTGAGCTCATCGGCAGGATCTTCAACCATGTTACCAAGCTTTATCCGCTGGGGTTTAAATTGCTTCTGCTGGCCTTTTGGGATGGTAAAAGCCTTGTGGCAACGGACTGTTCGCTCCATCGGGAGAAAGGGAAGAAGAAAACTTACGGTATGGCAAAAAAGGAGCTGAAATCACAGTTCAGTAAAAAGCGGGATGGCAAATCTCCAGGACACAAAAGGGCTGAAGAGTTAGATATGAAAAAGGGAGATGTTGCTGTTTCTATGCTCAAACGGGCTGTGAAGAATGGTTTTTTGGCTACGTATGTCTTGATGGATAGCTGGTTTGTGAACGATTATATGATCAAAAGTGTTCGTGCCATAAAAAACGGGGCAATTCATTTACTGGGGATGTGTAAGCTTGACAGACGACAATACCTGATTGGCAAAAAAGAATTAAATGCCCATCAATTGATCACCAAAAACGAACGTAAGAACGGCAGGTATTCGAGGAAATACAAGTCAACTTACATCTCGCTGGTAGCTGACTACAAAGGGGTAAGTGTCCGGCTGTTCTTAATTCGGTATAACAATGCAAAGAAATGGACCATATTGTTGACAACTGATTTGACTCTATCTTTTGTTAAGGCGATTGAACTGTATCAAATTCGTTGGACTATCGAGGTCCTGTTCAAAGAATGTAAACAGTACCTTCGTTTGGGTGGCAGCCAGAATACGGATTTCGATGGACAGATTGCAGACGTAACAATTACTCTGGCAACCCATACGATACTGTCACTGCAAAAAAGGTTCAGCTCTTACGAAACAATGGGAGAACTATTCCGCGAAACCCAACAACATCTGCTTGAGCTAACTCTGTGGGAGCGGTTAGTCAAGATGTTTATTAAAATGGTGATACAAATGGCAACGATACTGAACATTGACGTGGAAGAAATAATAGAGAAACTTATGCAAAATGACCAAACAAGCAAACAGCTATTGGCAATACTCAAAGTGGTGGATGAATTTAAAGATAATGACCAATATGAACACAAAACTGCTATTGGGGCCGCAGTAGCCTGACAATAAACAATTAACGAGTAATTTAACAGCCATTATGGAATACTTAACATGCCCTATTATGGGGCTTGTAAAATGTGGGAAACTTTAGTAAACAACTCCGTAACTTTTGCGGAAACATCACTGGGTTTTACATCCTGGCCAGCATCAGCAGCTTCGCCATACCCTTGCATGTCAACTAACAGCGGTATGAAACTTCGGGGGGTTCGAAGCTTCTTCACTATAAAGATAC
>JAENWH010000487.1 GCA_016650135.1 Peptostreptococcaceae bacterium | reverse complement strand
GACAAAACACTCTCCACGGGTGATATTGCCCGAAGAGATCGGCAAAACTCTCCCATGGGTTCATATTGTCATAAGCAATGCAAAACGACAGATACTTAATACCTATCATAGTGTAAACCCCGAATTTTTGCAAGGCTATCTCGATGAGTTCTGTTACAAATTCAACAGAAGATATTTTGGAGAAAGGATATTTGACCGATTATTGCTGGCATCATCATTAGGACGGTCAAGCTTTAAGCATAGAATATATTAGTGGGGTAATTGCGGATATACATAATAATAATAATAATTTAAATACAATTAAAACATAAAAAAATGAGAAAAATATTAATGGTATTTTTTTTTGGATCTCTGCTTCTTTCCGGCTGTAGTAAGAAAGCGAATGTTTTAACAGAACAGGAAAAAACTCAGGGATGGGAATTACTCTTCAACGGTGACAATTTGGATAACTGGAAAATGTATAATGGCGGTGATGTCACCGGCTGGATTATAAAAGACAATTGTATTGTTGCATTAGGGAAAGGCGGAGATATAGGTGGAGATGTCATTACAAAGAAGCAATATGATAATTTTGAAGTGAAATTTGACTGGAAAGCGTCAAAAGGAGGGAACAGCGGATTTATGTATCATGTAATTGAAGGGGAAAATTTTTCTGCTCCTTACGTTACAGGACCTGAATATCAATTGATTGATGAAAAAGGGTATCAGGGAAAACTGGAAGACTGGCAGAAAACCGGATGTGATTATGCCATGTATCTTCCTGATAATAGTAAGAAAGAACTTAAAGAAGCTGGTAATTGGAATCATAGCAAAATTATTTTTGATAACGGACATGTGGAACACTGGCTGAACGGGAAGAAAATACTGGAATTTGAAGCATGGACTCTGGATTGGTTTAGTCGTAAAAATAATGGAAAATGGAAAGATGAACCTGAATACGGTCTTTCTCCTATTGGACATATTTGCATTCAGGATCATGGATCAGAATTTTCGTTTAAGAATTTAAAAATAAAAGTTCTTCCTAAGAAAGAAAAACCGGTGGTTAGTCTTTTTAATGAAAAAGATTTAACCGGATGGAAAATTTACGGTAAAGAGAAGTGGTATGTAAATAAAGATGGAAATCTGGTATGTGAGAGTGGAGAGGATAAAAAATATGGTTATCTAGGGACGGATAAATATTATAAGGATTTTGATTTATCCCTTGAATTTAAACAGGAAGCTAATGGAAACAGTGGAGTATTTATCAGGTCAAGGGTAAAAGGAAGAACAGTTTCCGGGTGGCAGGTGGAAGTGGCTCCTAAAGGTCATGACACAGGAGGAATATATGAATCATACGGACGCGGATGGCTGGTGCAGATACCTGAAGAAAAAGAGAATATTCTAAAGGAAGGTGAATGGAATAAGATGCGTATTAAAATTGTTGGAGATAATATTACAACATGGCTTAACGGTACACAGATGGTTAACCTGAAAGATGAAAAGATTGGTAAAGCTGTTGGCCGTATAGCTCTGCAGATTCATGCAGGTGGCGGAATAAAAGTTTTATGGAGAAATTTAAAATTGAAGGAATTATAATAATACCTAAATTCCGCAAGGAAGTTTCGTAATGAGCATTCAAATAATAAAGAGAGTCTCTTAATATAACTGAGAGAAACAGATGGAATTTAATTTATTGACTTTTGTTTGACAGATTGCGTTTTGATATTCGGTTTTCATCTAGAGACAGATAAAAATATAAAAGCCTGAAATCATTGATCTCAGGCTTTTATAGTATTTTTAGCTCCCCAAGTAGGACTTGAACCTACGACCTACGGATTAACAGTCCGTCGCTCTAACCAACTGAGCTATTGGGGAATATGTATATCCTT
>JAENWH010000395.1 GCA_016650135.1 Peptostreptococcaceae bacterium | reverse complement strand
TTTCCTGATTTTATTAAAGACATTATGGGCAAAGGCGGTCTGCTTCCTTCACTAAAATAAACAATCGAGGAGAAACTAGGATGAATATAAAATTAGCACTTGTACCCGGTGACGGTATCGGCCCAGAGGTCGTGACCCAGGCCGTTAGAATATTGGATAAAATTGGCCAGATTTACAACCATCATTTTGAATATACAACGGTTCTTGCTGGTGGTGCTGCAATAGATGCAACTGGAGAATGTTTACCAAAAGAAACAATAGCTGTATGTAAGTCAAGCGATGCTGTTCTACTTGGCGCTGTCGGCGGTTGGAAATGGGATGTTCTTCCTGGCGATAAACGACCGGAAAGAGCCCTGCTTGGTCTCCGTAAAGAGCTTGGATTATTTGCAAATATAAGACCTGCAATACTTTTTGAAGAGTTGGAGGATGCTTGCCCTTTAAAGAAGGAACTCATTGAAGGCGGTCTTGATCTTGTGGTCGTAAGAGAATTGACAGGCGGCATATATTTTGGTGAAAAAGGCTTTAAACAAACTGAAATGGGTCTTGCTGCCTATGATGTGGAACAATATGCGGAAGAAGAAGTCAGAAGGATTGCAGTTGCAGCGTTTGACATATCAATGAAGAGAAGTAAAAAATTATGCAGTGTTGATAAGGCCAATGTCCTTGAAAGCTCAAGACTTTGGCGAAGAGTCGTCAGCGAAGTCGCTAAGAATTATCCTGAAGTAACTCTCGAGAATATGTATATTGACAATGCTGCCATGCAGCTGGTTAGAAATCCTAAACAGTTTGATGTTATTGTAACAAGCAATATTTTTGGAGATATCCTTTCAGATGAAGCCAGCATGATTACTGGTTCAATAGGAATGCTCCCATCCGCTAGTCTTTCCCAGGGTAATTTTGGAATGTATGAACCAATCCATGGTTCTGCCCCTGATATTGCAGGCCAAGATAAAGCTAATCCAATGGCAACAATTCTTTCAACAGCAATGATGCTGAAATATACTTTTGGACTTGTAAATGAAACTGAATCCGTCGAGAGGGCCGTAAAGGCCATTCTAGCAAAAGGTTACAGAACCCCAGACATTATGAGCTCCGGCATGAAACCCGTTGGAACGAAAGAAACTGGGGATTTGATTTTAATAGAAATCACTTAAATAAAATTTAATCCAAGGAGGTTATTATATGATTACAGGTGCAGAAGCAATGAGGCACTGTCTTGAAGCGGAAGGTGTCACTACAATATTTGGTTATCCTGGTGCGGCAATTCATCATTTTTATGAAGAATTATCTAATTCACCTACTATAAAACATATTCTGGTTCGCCAAGAGCAAAATGCAGGGCATATGGCTTCAGGTTATTCAAGAACAACCGGGCAGGTTGGCGTTTGCCTTGTAACTTCAGGTCCCGGTGCTTCTAATTTGTTCACAGCGATTGCAACCGCTTATATGGATAGCATTCCTATGGTTGCTATCACAGGCCAGGTAAACAGCAATCTGCTGGGAAGAGATGTTTTTCAAGAAATAGATACTACTGGCGCTGTTGCTCCTTTTATAAAACATAGTTACTTAATCAAAGATGCCAATGATATTCCAAGAATATTTAAAGAAGCTTTTTATATCGCCCGAACCGGAAGACCCGGACCGGTATTGATTGATGTCCCTGTAGACATCCAAAAGCACATGCTAAATTTTGTATATCCTGAAACGGTAAATCTACGTGGCTATAAACCTACAACTGAAGGAAATGCAAAACAGATAAAAAAAGTTGCTGAAACAATATCCGATTCTGCAAGGCCTCTTCTTTGTCTTGGCGGCGGTGTTTTCAGCGCCGATGCAAGAGACCTGGCCAGAAGACTTTCAGAGGAAGCAGGCATACCTGTTGTAACAACCATGATGGGAGTTGGGATACTTCCCTCCGCACATCCCATGAATTTAGGGATGATAGGCTCCTTTGGGCACATAACTGCCAATAAGGCTTTAAACGGAACTGATCTTCTGGTAATTATCGGGGCACGTGTTGGGGATAGAGCATTCACCTCCTCATGGAATGTGGCCAAAAAAACTAAAACGATACATATAGATATAGACCCGGCGGAAATCGGCAAAAACGTTTCAACCACAATTCCCCTTGTTGGAGATATTAAGCTGGTGCTTGCAAAGCTTCTTGAAGAAAACCCGAAGGTCGACTGTAAACCTTGGCTGGATTTATTATGTCCGGCAGCAGCAGCAGAAAAATCCAAAATAGCTTCTGCAAGGCAAAATACCATTGGCCCAAAAAGGCTCATGAGAGAACTTGGTCTTCAAATTCAAGAGAACGCTATTGTAGTGAGTGATGTTGGGCAGAATCAAATCTGGGCTGCCAAATACCTCGATATCAAGAATGGCCGCTTCCTGACAACCGGCGGTTTAGGTACAATGGGTTATTCCCTTCCTGCCGCAATGGGAGCGAAAATCG
>JAENWH010000267.1 GCA_016650135.1 Peptostreptococcaceae bacterium | reverse complement strand
GGAGCATGTGGGGATCCCAGATGTCAACACAGTATATCTTCGGCTATGTGCATGATCACCATGACAAGCTGATGGAGCAGGGCAAATACCTCAAGGAGTTCAGCCACACCTTCACCTTCAGGGTCCAGAAGACCTTCTTCTCAGACCGTCTTGCCGCCAAGTTGTTCACCTATGTGGAAGCTGACCCGCTCAATGCCCTTATCAGAGGCTCACTTGCTTGGACTGTTGAGGATGGAGTTGTCTTGGAAGGTGGACTCGATCTCTTTGTGGGTGACGAGGATGGAACCTTTGGCTCCTATAAGGATAATAGCCTGGCCTGGATGGCCTTGCGCTGGTACTTCTAAAATAAAGAGAACTAAATTTCTGCAAGGATAAAAGCAAGACAAAATATAGAGGATAGCAAGAGAGTTTACTTTGTAGGGGCTGCTTCATACTCCATATGAGGCAGCCCTGGTCTTTGATTAAAGGACCTACTGGGTTTACTACATCTTCAGATGATATTGTGTGGACGCTCCCTAGTTACATAATATTTATTTACACTGAGATATTGAGTGGATAAATTGATTAACTAAATTGGGTGTCGTTTACCCATTTACGGGAAATTGACGTGTAAAGGTCTTGAAGCTGACAGGATATTAACAGGAGAGGGACTTCCGAAGTGGCGACCAGAAACAGTTAAAAAGATGCTTTAAAATGAGAAATATGTCGGCGATGCCTTGCTTCAAAAGACCTATACCATTGATTTTCTTGAAAAGAAGCGGGTTATCAATAACGAGATTGTGCCTCAATATTATGTGGAAAACAGCCATGAGGCAATCATTCCAAGAGATATACATATGCAGGTGCAAGAAGAAATTAAGAGGCGAGCAAATATTTATAACTCCAAGAGTGGTGGTAAACGAATTTACAGCTCCAAATACGCTTTATCAAGCATTGTCTTTTGCGGTGAGTGCGGGGAGATATATCGCAGAGTTCATTGGAACAACAGAGGCAAGAAATCGGTTGTGTGGAGATGCGTTAATCGCTTGGAGGAAAAGGGTAGTGACTGTTCATCCCAAACAGTGGTTAGGAAACGGTTCTAGTATTAAAGGAGCTGCGATTTCCTTTGCACTCGGAACTCTTCCGACAGGACCCTTATATGTTGCATTCCCTATGGCAGGTTCTCTGCTGAGGAAAGGTGCACGCATTAGCAATATGGTTATTTTTCTAGGCTCATGGGCAGCCCTTAAAATTCCACAGCTTATGGTGGAGATTAAGTTTTTGGGAATCGTTTTTACTTCCCTGCGATTTGTTTTAACGCTTGCTGCACTTATTTTAGTGGGTATGCTGATGGAATTTCTACTTCGGTTAAAACCTGATAAGGCATAGCTGGAAAATATCGATGCAGGGTAGCAACCACCCAATAAGGTAAAAATGTAGCTTCATATTTTAAGTTCGTAGAGAAGTGCGCTTTGCTTCAAAGATGCAGCGTTGCTTTCAGACGAGAAAGGATTTGTTAGTGAGGGGAAAATCATTCTTATTTAATAGAATTGCCGCTGTTTATGGCCTTTTTTTTAATTGGCAAGTGAGGAACTATCGCTATATTTTAGACAACAATAAAGAAGAGTTGGTTTTTTCCACCTTTCTAAGCGGCATTGACATAGGATGCGGAACAGGAGCACTATGCAAGGTCCTTCAAGAATATGGCGTGGAGGTGACCGGGCTTGACCCTGCCGAAGCTATGCTTGCGATTGCTAAAAAAAAGACCGGTAAAATGAAACCGAACGAAGCGAGTATTCGGTTTATTCACGACGATGTGCTTAATGGGCTCTCATTTAGAGATAAAAGCTTTGATCTGGCAATATCATCTTATGTAGCCCACGGGCTTATGACAAGTGAGAGGCGGATCCTTTATAATGAAATGAAAAGAGTTGCCAGGCAAACAGTTGTTTTGCTCGACTATAACGAACACCGTTCATTGATTACCGACATTGCGGAGTGGCTTGAAGGCGGAGACTATTTCAGATTCATAGGGAGCATCAGGGATGAATTGACGAATCAGTTTGGCAATCTTAAAGTCATCAAAACTGGTAAGCATTCTGCAATGTATATTTGTAAAATTGAATAATATAAACTCTTAACGTTTATTTTTTTTGATTGGCTTCGTTTTTCCTATAGCACCGACTCATAAAAACAGCACTGGAGAGAGCATTCAAAAAGCATGGCACTCCAGAAATCATAAACAGCTATAATATGCTTTAATTTGATAAGATAAATGCAAAATAATCGCACGAAAAAAATATGTTTGGAACAGGAGATTTTATATGAAAAAAAATGAAGAGGAAATGCAAAAGCACGATCATAAACACTGCCATCATGACCATAGCCATCACTATGAGCATGGTGAAACGCATGGAACATGTGTATCTCTGGTGCCGATTTTTAATCATTTAGAAAAAGAACAAATGGACGAAATTACCTCTGTGACACATTCATTTTCCTACAAAAGAGGAGAAAATATTTATTGTGCGGGAGATCGGTCAGACTCACTTTACATCGTAAGTAAGGGGAAAATAAAAATCTACAGGCTTTCTGAATCAGGAAAAGAACAGCTGATGCGTATTCTGCATCCTGGGGATTTTACAGGAGAACTGGCTTTGTTCAGTGAAACTGTACATGAAGCATATGCAGAGGCAATAGAAGAAACCAGCGTCTGCACAATCAAACGTTCCGAGTTGCAAGAACTTTTTCTGAAATATCCTTCTATTTTATTAATGGTACTGGCTGAGTTTTCAAGTAGACTTGAGCAGTCAGAAAAACAGACGACACGATTTGCCACTGAGAAAGTTGAAACTAGGATAGCGCTCTTTTTAGCTGAGTGCGTGGACAATGAGAAGCAATCGTTGGAGGTTGTATTGCCAATGAACAAAAAAGATATGGCTTCATATTTGGGGACGACACCGGAATCAATAAGCAGAAAATTAGCAGACATGGAAGAATCGGGATACATAAAACAGATATCAAATAAAAAAATTAAGATCTTAGATTTGGACGGACTGTTATTGATTTAACTAGCCAGCTATCTCCAAATTAGCAGCTGTGGGTATTCAAGTTTCAAAGATGAGATATTAATCAGGCGGTTTTTTATTAATGGGAGCTGTGAAAACCAGCAAATTATTAAAACATATAAATAACAAAAAACTTTTCTTACCGGTGCGCAAAAAGTTATAAAACTCATGAAAATTGATTTGCGTCAAGGAAATCATGTAATATTAATGCGATAATAATGCTATAGGGAGCATCAGGGATAAGTTGATATAATGAACTCAACACAATTTAAGAGAATAATTATTAGAAAGAAGGTAAAAAATGACAAATAATTCAACATTTAACGAGGCAAAGAAAAAGCATTTTCACACATTGAAACAGTATGTGCCGATTGTAGCAAGAGTTCATGGAGGTAATCACCCGGAATTTCATGAAGTTCGCAAATTGTTTGATACAATCATAGAGAAAACAAAAGAAGCAGGAACCAATAAACCTGAATTAAACGAAGAGTTTGCCAAGTTGCGTGAGATCACAGATAATTATACAGTCCCCGGAGATGTATGCGAAAGCTATGAGGCTGTTTACAGTATGTTAGCCGAAATAGATAAGGCATATCATGCTTAAATCACTATAAAACAGGAAAGAAGGTGAGAGTATGCAGAGATTTATACTCAGCAAGAAAAATCATATAGTATTGATTAGTGCTGTTTTAATTGTCATTGGGTTC
>JAENWH010000492.1 GCA_016650135.1 Peptostreptococcaceae bacterium | reverse complement strand
GTTTCTATCTCTTCGAATCGTTCCTTATAATCAGAATAATTATATACCTTTACTTCTCCCTTGAGCCCTACCGCATTTACAATCCTGCCTATTTTATATCTTTCCATTATTCTTCCTTATTATTAATCAGGCACACATACCGCAGTACATGTGCCTTTAAACCCAGTATTGCGAATCTTCCATTATTGGACTATTTCAACAACTACTTTAATATTTTCCTTCATTGCGGCAGCCTTTACGACAATTCTAAGTGCCTTGGCTATTCTTCCCTGTTTGCCAATCACTTTTCCCATATCACCAGGTGCAACTCTAAGTTCAATAATTATCGTCTGATTTTCTTCAATTTCTTTTACTTCAACTGCTTCAGGGTTATCAACAAGTGACTTCGCAATTGCCTCTACCAGTTTTAACATAAGTAATCACCGCTTTCTTTAACCAATTATTCCTGATTTCTTTAAAAGAGCTTTTACAGTACTTGTAGGTTGTGCTCCCTCATCCAGCCATTTCTTAGCTGCTTCTCCATTGATTTTAATATCAGCTGGATCTGTAAGTGGGTTGTAGTAACCAATTTCTTCAATAAACTTGCCATCTCTTGGTGAACGAGCATCTGCAACAACTACTCTATAAAAAGGCTTCTTGTGTGCACCCATTCTCTTAAGTCTAATTTTTACCATATCATTATCCTCCTCTCTCGATGTATTCCTATCATCCTTGTTTTTTATATCAGAATCCAACTAATAATAGCGAATTTAATATCTACTTTACATTCCTCTGAGCATACTGTTTTTTCTGTGTTTTGGACCCCCGGTGAATTGCTTCATCATTTTTTTTGATTCTTCGTATCTTTTAATCAACGTGTTTATTCTGCTTACCGGCTGACCGGAACCTGTTGCAATTCTTTTTCGCCTATTTGCATTCAGTATATTCGGGTCTTTTCTTTCACCCTTTGTCATCGATAATATGATGGCTTCCATCTGCGCGAATTCTTTTTCGCTGTCATCCAGATTTACATTTTTCATATTTTTATTATTCATGCCCGGCATCATGTCTAAAAGTTTTCCTATGCCTCCCATGTTTTTAATCTGATCCATTTGATCCAGAAAATCCTCAAGTGTAAACTCGTTTTTTTTCATTTTCCTTTGGAGTTCAGAAGCCTTTGTTTCATCAAAATTTTCCTGAGCTTTTTCAATCAGGCTCATCATATCACCCATGCCAAGAATTCTGCTAGCCATTCTCTCTGGGTGGAACGGTTCAAAAGCGTCTGCTTTTTCACCAAGTCCAATAAACTTAATAGGTTTCCCTGTGACTTTCTTAGTAGATAAAGCAGCACCACCTCTGGAGTCACCATCCATTTTAGTCATTATGATTCCATCTATTCCAAGTTTTTCATTAAAACCTGTCGCTGCATTCACAGCATCTTGTCCTGTAAGGGCATCTACCACTAATAATATTTCATGAGGCTTAGTTACTTTTTTTATCCTGACAAGTTCTTCCATCAAAGCTTCATCAATCTGCAGTCTCCCAGCTGTATCTATGATAAGAACATCACAGCCTTTGATTTCTGCTTCCTTCATCGCCTTTTCTGCTATTACATCAGGTTCCCTGCATTCTCGCATTGCAAATACTGGAACATCAATAGCCTTTCCAACCACTTCAAGTTGGTCAATCGCTGCCGGTCTGTAAATATCGCAGGCACAAAGCATGGGTTTTTTCCCATTTTTCTTTAAGTAATTTGCCAGCTTTCCGCAGGTAGTAGTTTTACCTGTTCCCTGCAATCCAACCATTAGAATTACTGTAAATCCCTTTGGCGAATAGGTCAATTTACTGTTTGCTCCACCCATCAGTG
>JAENWH010000104.1 GCA_016650135.1 Peptostreptococcaceae bacterium | reverse complement strand
CTGGACTACAGTAGTTGGGGAGTCCTTCTGGAAAGAGTGTTGGATGGGAGAGTACCAATTCAGAGAGAATAGATCTGTCGTAGTGATCCCAGCATGATAGATTAATGTGGAAAATTACAGGAATAGCTGAAGGATGATCGTTGTTAACAGTTTGTAGTAATGTCTTTCGATTCATACCCCACCCTTAATTTTACCTTTCTTGCACTTCATGTATAATACTACATTACATAATAGATTTTGATTTTATCATAGACTGACCTATTTAATGCTGTCAAGTCCTATTTTAAGTTTTTAAAGATAATTCTTGACTTCTGGAAGAGGGTGAAATAAAATAATACTGTAGAAGTACAGTAGTTATGATTAATACTAAGTAAATCATAAGTTCTGTTGTAACAAACAAGGAGGATTTCTATGAAAAAGGTTCTTTTGGTAGTGGCAATAATGCTACTAGTGACAACGTCGGTAACTTTTGCAGCTGGTCAAAAAGAGACAGCGAAACCAAAAGTGACCGTATTTTGGGCTTTGTATGATGGGTTGACAGAAGATTACCGAATAAGATTGCAAGATGCATTTATGGCCGAATATCCAAACATTGAACTCGACATCGTGCCAGTCCCCTGGGACAATTTGTATGATAAACTCACCACATCCCTCGCTGGAGGAAATGCTCCTGAGTTGTCAGTAATTGGTACTCGTTGGGCTCTTGAACTCCTCTCTCTTGATGCAATCGAACCTGTTGACAAATATGTCAGTAAAGCAACATTGGATAATATCTTTGAAGGTACCAAGGAAGCTTACATTGATGGTAAATTATTGGGTATCCCCGTTGCAGCAGGCGCAAGAATCTTAACCATTAATAATGATCTTACTAAAAAAGTGCCCGCAACAATGGAAGAGATGAGACAAGAAGCTAAAAATGTAAAACAACGTACCGGAAAATACGGGATAATCATGCCTGGTAAGAAACATACTGAACTTACAGACTTTGGTTATTATCTCTACGCTGCAGGTGGAGATATCTTTGAAACTAATGCTGATGGCAGTTATGGCAAATGTGTCATTAACTCCCCAGCTGGTGTAAAAGCTCTTGAATTTATGGTGCAACTTGCAAAAGATAAAACAGTCCCAGATGGCTATTTATCACAAACAAGAATGGAATCTCACCCTGTTTTCTACTCAGGTGAAGCAGCGTATGTAATGATTGGTGCATGGGTTGAATCAGCACTTACACAAGCTGGCGCAAAGTTTGATGTTACATATGCACAAATTCCAGGATTTGCAGGAGTTAAGTCTACTCCATTAGTAATTACAGATTCTATTTCTATCTTTAAAGACGCAAAGAATAAGAAAGAAGCTGGATTATTCCTTGATTTCTTCTACCGTGATAAATGGAAATCAGAATTTGACGAATTGATCGGATTCCCACCTGTAACAATTTCTGCAGCTAAACTTCCTCAGTTCCAATCACCTTTGTATCAAGCTCTTAATATAGCTGCTGGCAATGCAAAACCATGGCCATTAGTTGAAGGGTTTGCTGAAATGACTGACGTAATCTGGGATGCAGTTTCAATGGCATTCCTTGGACAAAAAACTCCAAAGGCTGCGCTTGATGAAGCCGCTGGATTAGTTGATCAAATTAAGGCTCAGTACTAAAATTTTTGATTTTCTCTATCCGCCTAGGCCTTTTGGCTAGGCGGTGGTTAGTTTATAGTAACATTATTTTTTTAATGAGGAAGGCTGTACATGAAATCACTTTCAGCGAAACGGCATAATGGAGAAACTGCTTTAGCATATGCGTTGCTTACTCCTGCGGCTCTGTTTATTGCCGTATTTATGATATATCCCATTATCTACGTAATGTTGATGTCTCTGTCTAAAACTAATAAGTTGGGTATCTTACAAAATTTCATATGGTTTGATAATTTTATTCGATTATTGAAGGAAAAAGTGTTTTGGGAAGTAACCGCACGTTCATTGATTTGGACCATATTAGGTGTCTTTTCTAAAACTGTATTAGGCATGGTCATTGCTTTGTGTTTGAACGTAGAGTTTAGAGGGCGTAAATTTGCTCGAATGTTTTTTATTATTCCTTGGGCTTCATCTGTTCCTATTAGTGCAATGCTATGGAAGTGGGTGTTTGATCATGAGTTTGGTCTTCTTAACCATACTCTCAAAGCTCTGAGTATTACCCAAAACCCACCAGTGTGGTTAGGAACCCCTATATGGTCTTTCATTTCCTGTATGTGGGTCGATATTTGGATTGGGGTACCATTTATGGCATTGGTATTTTTAGCGGGGATGCAATCTGTTCCGAAAGAGTTGTATGAATCTGCAGAAATTGATGGGGTAAACTCTTTTGGTAAGTTTAGATATATTACTATTCCTTCAATTAAGCAAATTATCTTTATTGCAACTCTCCTTTCCTCTTTGTGGACATTTAACGACTTTAATACGATTTATATCCTTACACGAGGAGGTCCAGCTGGAGCGACAGATATCCTTATAACCTCTATTTATAAGAATGGATTTGAGTGGCTACACTTTAGTGATTCAGCAGTAATGGCTGTTGTGACATTCTTTATTTTAATGGTTCTTAGTGTCATATATGCTCGAGTCTACTTCAAAGGAGGAGACGATAATTTATGAAAAAATTAACCTATCGAAATAGATATAAGATACCAGTGGTGATTTTCACTTTAGTGTTACTGATGTTTATGTTGTTTCCATTCTTTGTGATGCTTTCAACAATGTTTAAATCAAGTGCAGAGGTGTACCAAAAACCTCCTTATTGGATTCCTAAAGAGTTTCAATTTAACAACTTCGTCAAGGTATGGACTGAATATAATTTATTGGGATATTTCAAGAATAGTATTATTATAGGTCTCGGTACTACTCTTTTGAATACCTTAATTATCATTCCTGCTTCATATGCAATAGCTCGATTTAGATTCCAAGGGCGATCTGTTGTTCTCTATACCCTGTTAGCTATGCAGATGTTTAGTCCCGTTATTATTATTATTTCTCTGTTTAAGATCTTCGTGAAATTACATTTACTTGATTCGCTTTTTGGACTTGTATTAGCGAATACAGTAATTACGTTATCTTTTACCACATGGCTGATGTTTGGCTACTTCTCTTCTATTCCAAGAGAGATAGAAGATGCTGCTCGAATTGATGGGTGTAATAGAATTGGGACCCTGATACGTATCATGATCCCCATTGCAGCACCCGGCTTAGTAACAGCAATGATCTACACATTCATTCAAGCATGGAACGACTTTCTATTCCCTCTCTCATTTATTAACGCACAAAAGAAAATGCCACTCACATTAGGTATTTATCAATTTGTAGGTCGTTGGTCTACTCAATGGGAAATGCTCAACGTTGCGACCTTCTTAGCACTAATTCCAGTATTAATACTCTTTTTCTTAATTGAGAAACAACTGGTCGCTGGACTTGCTGGTGGAGCTGTTAAGGGGTAAGGAAAAGAATGCTAGAAGTGAATATAAGAAAAAGGAAATGAGAAAAACATAAAGAACAAAAGAATTAAGAGATGAAAGATACGTGAGAAAATCTCACGTATCTTGATATATCACAATGATTTTTTTTGGATAGATACAATATCAGGAGTGTGTAAGGATGATTAAAGGAATTAACTACTGGGCTTTTCCAGCTAAAAAGGATGGCTCTTTATTAACAGGAGTCGAAGTGCTCGAAAGGGCTGTAGAATTGGGGTACGATGCTGTTGAATTCACTGTAGATGGTGCTGGTGCAGTAACTCCAAATACTACCCAAATAGAGGCTAAAGCGTTACGAAAAGAAGCAGATAAAAGAAACATTACATTAAAAACACTTGCTGCAGGTCTTGCTTGGGGAGACTCTCCAACAAGTCCAGATCCTGCTGTAAGGGCAAAAGCTGTAGAAAATTCCAAAAAGCAATTACAGATTGCTTCATGGCTTGGATGTTCTACTATTCTTTATCTTCCTGGTATGGTCTCTGCTTGTTTTGTACCTGGGTTTGCCCCTCAGCCTTATGATAAAGTACAGAGGTGGGCAACAGAGTCGCTTAGTGCTGTCTTGCCATTGGCAAAAGAATTGAATGTAAAGATTGGAATTGAGAATGTATGGAATAGATTTTTACTAAGCCCTGTTGAAATGGCTGAATTCATAGACTCCTTTAACAGTGAATATGTTGGATCATATTTTGATGTAGGCAATGTGATGCTCTATGGTCACCCTGAACATTGGATACATATTCTTGGTAAACGAATCCTTGCTGTTCATCTAAAGGATTTTAGAGTTGATGTAGGGAATCTCCATGGGTTTGTTGATCTGTTAGCTGGGGATGTAAATTTCCCGGCAGTGATGCAAGCGTTTAAAGATGTTGGGTACAATGGAACTTTTACAGCTGAATATGTACCTGGTACCTTAGGAGCAGCTGAGAAAGCTGCGGCTTCATTAAAAATTATTGAAAAGATGTAAAAGGGAGGAATGATTATGGTACGTGTTGCACTCGTTGGATTGGGATTTATGGGTCGAATGCACCTTAGCATTTATGGAAATTTAAAGAATGTTCAAATCACCGCTTTGTGTGATTCAAGAGAAGAGAGTTTAGACCTCTCAAAGTCTGGTGGTGGAAATATTGCAGTAGGGAAAGTGAGTACTGATATCTCTAAAGCCAAGATGTATACTGATTATAAGAAAATGCTTGATGAAGGAGGGTTTGATTATGTAGACCTCTGTGTACCCACCTTTGTTCATAAAGAATTATCAGTCTTGGCTTTGAAAGCTGGATATGATGTGTTCTGTGAAAAACCAATGGCATTAAAGAAAGGTGAAGCTGATGAGATGATACAAGTCTCTAAAGAGGCTGGTAAACTTCTTACAGTAGGTCAGTGTTTACGATTTTGGCCTATGTATGTGAAAGTAAAAGAGATGATAGATTCAGGTAAGTATGGGAAAGTCATTAGTGCAGAATTCTCTCGCTATTCTCCTTCTCCAACATGGACTGTAGATAACTGGATTCTTGGTGGAGAGCTTTCTGGTAATGCTGCTCTTGATCTTCATATTCACGATGTTGATATTGTTCATTTCTATTTTGGAACTCCCAAAGCTGTTACATCTTCTGGCGTGCAAGCTCCAGGTGGTGGCTTTGGGCACATCGCGACTCTGTATGATTATCCTGATAAGACGGTAACATCAGTTGGAAACTGGCTCTGTAGTGACTCTTTTGGTCTTACTATGAGAGCTCTTGTAGTACTTGAAAAGGGTGTAATAAACTTAGATACATCCCAACCAGAAGCACTAGTTGTCTATGTTGATGGAGAGGGTAAATTCTCACCTGTTCTTGATACTAAGGATGGCTATTATTACGAATTAGAATCTTTCATTGATAATGTTGCTACCCGTAAGGTTCCAACTGTAGTAACTCCTGAGTCAGCAAGAGATTCTCTTACTACTGTACTGGCTGAAATTAAATCGGCAACGATAGGTGAACAAGTTACACTGTAATTGTTGAATAAATATCGTTCGGAAGTACTCATTACTTTAGTAGCTTTGATACATGTATCAAAGCTACTAAAGTGTTAAAGCTTTTTAGGTGTTTGTCTGTTTGGAAAGAGATAAATACTAGGCTTGGGGATTACAGCCCTTAGCACCTCGGAAAAACTGTCAGGCTGGGAGTTTACCCAGCCATATTTGGCTCTGAACTGGCGCATAAAAGTTCTTGTTTATAGCGACGATGAGAAATGAAGAGCATAATGACAAATAATGGGATAATTGAGAGTGCAATAACGTTTCCCTTAAAGATCTGGAGTACCCAAAATCGTATTGGATTTCCCCCATCAGTTAAGCTTGTGATGAGTGTGTTGTCTATCATTACAGTGCCAACTTCTTTGCTTAAGCTCGTAATAAGTGGGGCAAGGTGGGTTGCAATTAAGAGATAGGAAATAACGAGGGGGATACCTGCGAGAATTGTTCTAAATACATTGCCCCGAAATATGAGAACCATTACCGATACTTGTGATATTAAGGCAACAAGGTCTCCTAAAGGAAGCGTTTTATTTCCTTTTACAATGAGTGCTAAGAATATTGCAATAGGCATTAAGATAATACCAGAAGTCAATATTGATTTATTATGCATAAGAATTCCAGAGTCGAGTGCTACAAGCAAATTATCTTTATGAGGGAACCTTTTTTGTACAGCTTTTCTCAGCGTTGAAGAAACGTCGCCCATTCCTTTTCCTATGAGAGCACCACACTGGGGTAAGATGAACATAACAGCAGCTATGTGTACACAGAGCTCAAGAGTCTCCTTTACAGGATACTTTGCGAGGACGCCAAGAAGTAATCCTACGAGTGCTCCAATAACCATTGGCTCACTTAGGATGCTTACCTCTTTATCACTTTTTTGAGGGTTGTAATTAATCTTCCTAATAAAAGGGATACGGTCAATTATTGCATCGAGAAATTGAGCATAGGGGAGTAATCCGACAGAAGAGAGGGGTGAAATTGTAATACCATCTAGATCCATTTCCCTTTTTACTGCAGGAGCTGCCCAATCAGACATCTTTATTGTATATACTGCAATTAAACCAGTTGCGATAAGAGCTAAGATGATGTTATCACTCGCATTAAGTACTAAAGCTCCAAGCATTGCAAAGTGCCAATAG
>JAENWH010000313.1 GCA_016650135.1 Peptostreptococcaceae bacterium | reverse complement strand
TTTTTGTTGCTTTTCGTCGCAATGAAAAATTACAATTCTTCCTATTGTTGGTGCCATATTGTTTAGGGTTTTACAAAGCCCGCCCAGAGCTATATTTTTAATATTTATTTTTGAACAATCTCATTTGATGGCCGTGAAAGTATTTCTTTGTTTGTGGTAGTCATAGATGCCACCTTTACAGCCCCAATACCCACACCGGCTCCCAGCGTACCTATTCCAGATAATACACCAACTCCGATTGTAACCCAAACTGGCAAAGCAACTCCGGCAGTAGCAAAAGTTGATATAACCCCTACTCCAACTATTGCTACTCCACCACATACTTTTGCAAACATCTTAGCCCAGCCTTTCATCCGTTCAAAGAATGGAGGTGTTTCTGTTTTGCTACGATCGGCTGCATCTTTAACAACTTCTGCTACCGTTACCGTGTTTCCTTTGATTGTTTCTGTTGCCATAATTTATATTTTTAATGGTTTTTGAATTATTTTCTGTACTTATCCGCACCTGACGTGTATTTGCGACGTTAGCGGTTATTTAAAGAGTCCTTCGTAATTGACAACTTTTTATCAGGACATTTTTCTGAGCCAAAAGCTCTTTGACCTCCATCTTTAATATCAATTCGTTTCATTGGAGTTGAATTACCTATTGGAATCGGCTCTATATGTACAGTGCTATCTGATGTAATTATTAGTTTTTCAGATGGATTCCAACCAAAAGGCATTAATCCAACTGAGCCACTACCAGAATAAATATGTAATGCTGGTTCATGTCCACCATTTCCTATTCCAATATTTCCGTCTTGGTAAAATTCTGTAATTATTCCGTTATTGTTTTTCATATCTGTTTTTTGTTTAATGTATTTTTGACCAGCAAATGTTATTTCAGTCGAATCGTGATTGACTCGAAATATTTCAGTTTGTGCGGAGGAATTAAAAACAGCCACTAACAGCAAAATACCCGAAATTGCGGCAACTGACGTAATTTTAAAGGCTTTCATAATTTATAATTTTAAAAATTTACGAACTTCCCAGTATGTTTCATGCAATTTAGCCCTATATTTTTTACTAAGCAAATTTAACAAAAAAGGTGCAACATTAATAGTATATTTTAATTTAGATATTTTCATATTTCTAAGTTTGTGAACCTAAAATCTTTACTTTCCTGTAATTTCAATACTGCAATTATCCCGGCAATAAAGTTTGACTCGGCAATAATCCTATCAATTTCAAATAATCCGTTCATGTCCTGAACATGTTCGATAATCAGTTTTGTAATTTCCCGTTCTGTAATCATAGTTTTTTTGTTTTAGAAATATCGAATAGGTCTAACTCTAACACCAGCAATTTTACTTCTCCCTGACAGTACGTGAATTTGAAAATCTAACACATATGCATTTGAAGAGTTAAATTCAGTAGAACTCCACCATTTTGGGGGAAGTCCATCACTATAATCAAAATTACCATACCCTAATAAATACATTTGATATAGTTTTTCTAGTTCATCATTAGACGGTAAATACCAATCTGAATATATTCCTGAGCTATAATCATAACACAATCTAGCTGCATAAGTACCTGCCCCCTCAGACGCTACAATAAGATTTGTATTTGTAATTCCAGTTCCTATAGCCGTCCCTGACGAACCAATATAAATTCCAGAAGACCAATTTGGGAAAGCTACTAAGTCACCCACAGCAGCAATTATTCCATGATATTCACCTGCTATATATCCTGGATCACCAGACACAAACAAATATGCTACAATTCCTCCCTGATAAGAATCACCAATGGAAGGGTACCCCGCTGGACTATAGTTTCTGAATCCTAACATTGTTTTAGGACTCATAGTCTTGCTTCCATAAGTAGCATCAAAATAAGCTGCATTTGAATCAGTAAAAGCACTTGCAAGATTGCCTGAGGTATGACTACCGTAAACAGCATTTAACACGTCAAATAAGCTGAAAGTTGCTGTGTTTGGAACAGATTGAGCAAATAACCCAACCCATGCAACTGATAATATCAAAAGCAATTTAATTTTTAGCATTTTCTAATGTTTTAATTCTGTTTTGTAATGAATTGATAATTGAATCCATTTGTGCGACTTTTGCAATAAGCAGATCAGTATAATTAACAGCCTTTGTTTTCATCGAATCATTTGCAGTAGTCACAAATTGAGGTAATATTTTTTCTAAGTCCTGCGCAATTACACCATTACGCAGATGTTTGGATGAGTCTGATTTCATATTAAAAGAAACCCATTTTATTTTATCGAGATTTTTAAAATTTATAGGTTTAATATTTTCTTTCAATCTTCTATCTGACAGTATGAAATTGGTTGCTGTCATGGTACTGGCGACGGTAAGTATTCCGGTTGTGCTTAGCGTAGCTTTATCCCCACCAAAGTAAAATGCAAGTCTAGATGTTGTGCCATTAATATTCCAACCAGTGTTGCTTATATCAAGATTTAAACATCTGAATGCAGTTACAGTGTTTCCGTTTATATACGCTTTATTATTAAGCTGATCCTGAATGTAATCGGTTACGCCTGATAAATAAGTTAATTGAGACGAAGTTACTGCACTAATACCAACTTTACCACTAGCATCTGAAATCAATGCACGTGACGCTACCAGATCACTTGATGCGATAGTTGTAGCTGCCCCTGTAATCGCATTTTGTTTTCCATTAAATGTATTCCAATTAGTTGAACTTAATGCCCCTGTTGTAGATGTAGATGCCAACCCCATACTTAAAATCTGATTTGGGGCGTCTAATGATAAACCATTCGAACCAAATAATGTCAAAAAGAAATGTGCTTTGTTGTAAGCCGTATTCCATTGGCTTGAATTATCAGTGAATCCATAATCAGCAAATAAGGAAGTAAATCCCGGGAAACTTGTTTTTGCAGTATTGGCTGCTACAGTTGAATTGGCCGATACCCGCGCATCGGTGTAATACAATCGGGTTCCTTCGCTTACCTCCGAAGTGCTATAAGTTGGTTTTGTTGATGCTTTCGCCCAAGTATACACGTCGCTGGCTGGCAACGTTGTTGGATAGGCAGGAAGTCCATAACCGATTACCGTTGCGGGGTGGTTACTTGCATACCAATAACCTACTGATGTCCAAGGCGTACCCTGAACAGCCGTACTTGCCAACGTTCCTTGTGCCGCCGTTGCAAAATCACCTGTTGCAGAATTC
>JAENWH010000081.1 GCA_016650135.1 Peptostreptococcaceae bacterium | reverse complement strand
GCTGATGAGGCAACAGCTACTTGAGGCCTTCGTCAAAAGCGGCAAGTCCTATGCTGAAACCATGAAGTTTTTGAAAGGATAATAAAGGGTGATTCTAGCTATAAATCAAGTTTGAGTGGTACTTTTTCAGGAAGTTGACATTCCTATACGGGGGAATCCAGGAGCCTGCTCTACGGGGCTCCCCTGTTCCTCGAGAAGGTTGCCGATGCCTGTGGTCTCCGCAAGGATCTGACAACCATATTTGGCAAGAGCGGAATTGTTGACGACCTGCTGTCGCTGGCCTACTTCGAACTGATACACAGAGATTGCTACAACCATTTCGAGCCCATGCAGAAGGTGGAATGGTACCCTACCAAGAATATCCTCAGCCCATCGAATATAACCCGTCTTACACAATCACTGACCGAACAGAACAAGCAGGACCTCTTTGCCTGCAGGCAGGCACGTGTGGTCGAGGATTCATGGATTGCTATCGACTCGACGAGCTTTACAATATTCAGCACCCGTCTGGCAGACAGCCACCATGGCAAGAACAAGGAGCATGACCTGCAGCCACAGGTCAACATGCTGGTACTGTATGATGTGACAACTGGCCAGCCGGTCTATTACCGGGTGCTGCCAGGGAACATAACCGATGCGAGGACCCTTGCGACCACCTTGAAGGAGCTTGACCTCAAGGGGTTCAAGCTCATCCAGTTCCTGCTCGACAGGGGATATATCAGCTTTGAGACGCTCGAGTTGCTTGTGAAGAGGAAGCTCGGGTTCATCATGATATCCAAGACGGGCGACAAGAAGATCAAGACCACCATAGAAGCCATAGACATTGAGGATTTCTGCGTAACGGAAAACTACATCGGAAAGCACCAGCTCTATGGCATGGATTGTGAATATCCCTTTGAAGTGCATGTGAATGGAAAGCTGAGGGAGACCACCCCCTTGCGCCTCTGCCTCTTCTTTGACCCTGAGTTGCAGGGTGCCAAGAAGAAGGAGATTGCGGGTTTCATGTATCGCAACAGCGAAAGCCTGCAGTCCCATATCGAGGATCAGATACCCCTGTCCGATGAGGCGATACAGGAGTTCTCCAAGCATTTCACCCTCACTGTGGACGAGGAGACAAACATGCTCCTGTCTTTTGAGGAGAATAGTGAGGTCGTGAAGCAACTGTATGTCCGCTCGGGCTTCTTTGCCTGCCTGTGCAACAATATGGATAAGGACAAGTATTCACTTACCCACATACTGGACAAATATCGCATGAGAGACCAGCAAGAGAAGACCTTCATGTTCATCAAGAGCACCCAGAACGGCAGGCGCCTGAGGACAAGCACCGAGCTATCCACCAGTGGGAGGGTCTTCATCCAGTTCATTGCCCTTATCCTGAACTCCTACATCCACCACATCTACAGCAACAGCCCGACCCTTGAGAAGATGTTTCCCACACGGGTCCACATGTACGAGGAGCTCATGAGCATCCGCAGGATAGAGCACCCCAAGAAGGCCAAGATCATCACGGAGTTTGTAGGCAAGCAGGTCGACATATTCGACTGCTTTGGATTTGAGATTCCCAAGGGATGTCGTCCCAAATCTAGGCCGAAAAGGAAAAAGAAAACGGCTCCAAAAACAGGTCCGAAGAAATAGTACTAAAATTGGCTGCAAAACTCAGATAGTTAAGTAAGAAGACATATCTAATAGTTGTTTATAAACATCTGCATGATCACAATAAAAGGCTGGGCTTAGTATTAATCCCTTAAAAGATATTCTTTCATCCATTGCTTTTTGATATTCAGCATCTACTTTTTCAAGAACAACCTTTTGTTCTTCCTCTGAGAGATCTTGTAGTTCAGGGTATTTTTTATTATAGTAGCTCCAGTAGGTATCTAATTCATTATCAAATTCTTTAATTTTCATATTAACAATAGCTTCTACAATTTTATCTTCATTTGTATAACAGAAGGATTCATTTCTGATCCTATCTGGAGTCTTAAGCAGTTGAATTACGTTTTTATAGATCTCAGCTAATGATTTTAATTCATTAAGTTTTTTATTCTTCCGATTACTAAAGAATGTATAAAAAAAAGAACCCATAACACCTAGAATTGTTAATATTAAAGGGAAATCTATTTTCCATTCAAACTCTATACTCATGTTTTTCCTTCTAAATTAAAGTTAGGGACTTTCATCTCACGTTCCCGGAATATGTGCGAAGCTACAATCACATGTATCTCAGTATACTATAATTTTTCATTATTTTAGAGAAAAATGTTGAGAGGCAGTCATCCATAGAACGGTTCATGAATCTCCTCAATAAATTTGGGTTAAGCAATAGTTATGTATTCATAGAAAATCATTCTCTGGGTGCTCGACCTGATAAAGATAGTGCTGAATGTGTAAAACACTGGTGCTCACTCAAGCGAACACCGGTGCTATGCAAGTATTTTCTTAATCAACTCTCGTATATCATTGTCTTTTAATTTCTCAAAAGTGTAGGAGTAAAATGGGTTACACAGGAGATGAGAATATTCGTTGAAGAAGTTGTGAACATTGATTCCAAAGGCAGACTCAGGTGGATCTATATTTTCTGAAAACTGCATCTTTCGCCATTCACCATAAATAGAACCTTCCACATTACATAATAAGAGGTTAAAACCATATGTGTATTTTTTTGTTCTGAAATTGGTTTCTGCTGTTCCGACAAGCACGACATTGTTTTTCTTCAAGAAACTAGCTTGAGGTTCATTTATGATGAATCCAAAGTTTGCTCGTTGAGCTGTTAATTGTGCTTGTCTAGCTCTTTCTTCGTACAATTCTATTTTATCATAATCCATAAAACTTATTACTATAGCCTTATCATGAAAAGATATCACTAATGTATTATCTCGAAGGTCACCACGGTAAGGCTTTTTATCAATTGTTATTTTATCATTCTCAAGTCGTTCATTTATTCCTCCAGCCACATCTATGAACTTTTTCAATAATTCTTCGACTTGGCAGTGGAGTAGTTTGATATACTGAGCAGTTTTCTTATTTTCTTCTGCTAATTTTAGTTTCTCAATGGTTTTTGCTTGAGAAGTCCTGTTCCCCAAGGAAGCTAATAATTCTATTTCCTTGTCTTCTTCTCTACTCAATCTGATTGTCTCATGAATGCTATTTATTATTTCGTTTACAGAAGAATATCTTTCTGATGGCCGTTTCTTTGTCATTTTTAAGATTATCTCTTTAAGTTTCGTTGGTACATCGTTACGATAATTCTCTATATCTGGGAATGCGGAATATATATGAAAATCTTTCCATTCTGTTTCACTTTTCCCAAAGAACGGCAATTGTCCTGTTAAAATCTCGAAAAAAAGGATGCCTAATGAATAGATATCCATCGCTATTGTGTTTGTATCACCTGTCCAACATTCTGGTGCCATATAGGGTATCGTACCACAACCCTTGAAAGATCTAGTTCTTGTTTTTTCATCGATATATTTAGCAAGCCCGAAGTCGGATATTGCCAGATGGTTTTCTTCATCTACTAGTATATTCTCTGGTTTTAAATCTCTATGCACTATCTTTTTGTGCAATTCCTGAAGTCCATCCAGGATTTCCATCATCAATCGATAACATTCCTCTAAAAGTATTTCTTTTTTTATTAATCTCCTTGCATTACCGTTTATATAAAAATCTTGAACAATATATAAATAATTATAAGACTCTATTTCAAGTCTCCCAGTTGCTAATGTCCGGACTATATGACTATGGGAAATTTGTTGGCTAATACGTATTTCACGCATCAATAATTCTTCATCTTCAACATTCTCAATAATGATAAGCTTAACAACTACATCTTGCTTTGTTTCTTTTTCTATCCCTTTATAAATCTCTCCCATTCCACCTTTGGCATAAAAAGAGAAATCAGTATATATTTTACCTTCTTCCGACTTAATATCAGGGATATCCATATATTCCCTCCCCCATCAGTATTGATAATTCAACCAGCAACTAAACCTATCAACCAAGCTAACTATATAAATTTTCACTCGTAACAATCAAGTTTAACTCATTTCATTGAATAATAGGTAGTACATTCTATACCTTCATAGGGTTTTCAAATTCCTGAAAAAACACTCACTACCTTCGAAGCATGATTGGAATCTACATCGCATTATATAAAATTTTCAATCAACAAGAAAAAACAGGAATAAGTTTTTCTTAGTGATCATGATAAACATCACCGCTAGTGTTTTCATAAATGATGATGTGAGTGGACTCCATCAAGAAGCAATAAAAGTGGTTAGAAAAATTAGCCCATGAAAAGCCCTACTCTCAATATTAACATAATCTAACGACCATGTGTTTTAAACCAGCTAAAAGATCAGATCTATCAACAATAATCTTAATTGCCGAGAGAGGATTCCCAACTTTTTCTGCCTTATTATTTATTATATAATAATATCAAGTTCAAATTTTTGTTAGGCTTTCAGGATATCTTATTGATTGCTACAGAGAACTGTTCACTTTTAGAGTTCTCTAACAACAAAAGTTTTAAGTCTTCCCAATACGCACTACCAACTTTGGCTTTTATATTTTCACCTATATTCAGTGCTAACCTCTCTTCAAAATCAATCCATTTATCTCCAAAAAGAATTTGGTTTCTTGATGAATTTAAATCTAAATCACTATTACCACAAATATCTACAACAATGAGTACTGGGAAAGGCCAAGAAAGACTAGCTTGATTATTTTGTAGACGCCAAGAGTCTGGAAATAAAGTTGTAGGAATTTCAACTCCATGTAAAGAAATACGTGATCGTGAATGTGCTAGGTTGCTATACCCAGTGGACGAATCTATCCCCCCATCTTCATCAATAGTTATTGAGGTAGAATGTAACTCTATCTCATTAGTATTCATAGATATCGATTTATCTAGAGAATAGTCTTGACCTTCAATTTCTACTACTTTACTTGTAAGTTCAATTTCAATCGATGGTTTGCCTTGACTTTCTAATAATGCGACAACTATTGATCCGACAATGCCATTCTCTTTATCGTCAATAGTGAATTCAATTTCTCGTATATTATCATCATCATTCCAGTTATGATTTTTAAGACTTTTAGCATTTAATTGATAAAAGCTTTTTTCGTTACGCATTATTTTTTTATCTTGACATTCGATAATTATTTCAAAAGGTGGATTTGGAATAATATTTTCAACAGAATTAATAAACTCTTCTGCTGTTAACCTTCCCCAAGGATTTTTATTTTTCCGTAACACTAATTTTGTTGTTGTTCCGGGGATTGTGCGTTTGCCTTTTTTAATCAAAAATATACTATCCTGTCCTTCAACCTCTAAATTGATTGGGTCACTTGATGAATGTGGAGCATAAACTTTCCTAGTGTCAACAATTAATGTATCTGAAACCATAAAGCACGATAAAATCCCAATCCCAAACCGCGAAGTAGGCTGAAAATCAGCCTTTGACTCAGCTTTTAGGTCATAAAAATCCGTGGATTTATAAAAAGATGTTCCTATTCTGGTATAATACTTGTCAATTATTTCTTGATCCATTCCAATTCCATTATCATCAACTATCAATACGTCTTCACCATCAACTTTCAAATACTTAATTGTTATTTTTGGAACATATAAATTATCCCAATTTTTTTCCATGGCTTTTCGTAAAAGACAAGCATCAATAGAATTTTGTAATAATTCTCTTAAGGCGACCTCTGGATCACCATACAATTTTGTACCCATTAGTAAATCGATTACCTGATTTTTACTTAGGCTAAATTTTGTCTCTTGGTAAAGATATTCTGGTTTTCCGAAAATATCCTTTTTAGTTTCTATTTTTGTTCTATCAACTTTGAAAGGTATTGAAATGCTATATTCTATTGAATTTGACGTATTATATTGGTTGACCTTACTTAAAACATTATTACATGTAATTAATTCCTTATCTATTAAATCACAAAATAAATGAATACTATATTCAATTGCAGGATGGCAACATTTTGCATGAAATTGTATTAAATCACATTTAATTATCCAAGCTTCAACTGATCTATGTTTTTTCCATTCTACAAGAGAAATTGGATTTTTAATATTTAAGCATGATAATAATATATCAGGTGTTCTCTTAGGATCAAAGTCAAGTATATCTGCAATGCGAAGGATAACACCCATAAGTGGTAAACATACAAATTGTTCCTGTCCACATATATAGTGCATATCTAAATCCAGTAAAGATAATGAATCCTCATTATGGCTGTAACATATTTCTGCCAATTCAAGACTAAAATTTGCATCCTTGTATTTTAATTTATCACTCCAATCTTGTTGAATTATTTCCTTTGCTCTTAACGAATGGGTTTCACGTATATAGTCTGCTATTAAATAATTTTTTTGGATTTCAGCTTCAGTGATTTTCCCATCAGTTATAAGAGAATTAATAATATTCAGTTTATCTGGGCGAGCTGAAGCATACCGCTTAAAAGCAATGTATTGCTCTTTTTCCCTATCGTCTTCGAGTAATGGATTAGCATCCCAGTATTTTTTCCATGAAATGACTTCAAACTCGGTAGGTGCCATTCCTAGATCATGGAAAAATGCAGATATTATTAAGAACATTAACTCAGGAACTGAAAGAAATGTTAAATTATTAATACCAATAAGAAGTTCCATAATTTTCAGAACTTGGAACAGATGATCACCATCATGAAGCGTAAATTCACCCATATACTTAATTATCAATTTTGTTCTCTGAAATGCATAGTAAGTAGCATCATCAACAAGTGATAACACTTGTTCACCTGAGGAATCTTTACCACATTTTGATTTTAAAATTTTGTAGATTTCACTCTTTTCTAATCTAGTTTTTGTTTCAGAATGCCAATTATCGTCCATTTTATATCCTTATTTCCAACATATACATATTTATGCAATCTTAATATACTAGACACCTTCGGAGGAAACCTCTCTTGCATGTATCATCTTCTGATTGATTCCTTTCCGAATAAGTCAAGGTAATTACTCTATTACCCTATTTCTCTCGTATATATAGAAAAATACCATTTCTAGATAATTGTACCACACAATGAAAAACGATACACAATATTTCCAAAGCAAAGACAGCAAAGACTGATTGTATCTCTCTGTTTATTCTTATAATATCTAATATTATCGATCGCTATTTGATAAATTATATTTAATTCATCTTCCATACAATTTTCCTTTAGCATATAATTTCTTACTAAAAAGATAATTGATTACAATAATGGATACGTTTTATCTGAATGATTTCACTGTGCTTTCTATAACAATATAACCATAGTAACTAGTTTGCTTTAGTAAATGCGATGAACATCACTTCCAGTGTCTTCATCAATGATGATGAATCAGGGTTACATCATGACTATGAGGTCTGGCTAGAGAAACAGGCTCCAGAGAAGCCCTACTCCCAATACAAGCACAACGGCTATGAAGATAATGCTGATGCACACCTCAAGCGGACTATC
>JAENWH010000268.1 GCA_016650135.1 Peptostreptococcaceae bacterium | reverse complement strand
ATAGCTGAAAAATATAGATTTTTCAGCTATGGGGACGCTATGCTGATTATATAAGGAGAAACGAATTGAAACATGCTGTAACTTATGAATTGATTAAAACAGATACAAGAACAAAAGCAAGAAGAGGGAGAGTAAATACACCACATGGAAGTATTGAGACTCCTGTTTTTATGCCTGTCGGAACGGCAGCCACTGTGAAGGCTATGAAACCTGAAGATGTGAAAAAAATGGGTGCACAAATCATTCTATCGAACACATATCACCTATATCTTAGACCTGGACACGAAATAGTCAAACAGGCAGGTGGACTGCATAAATTCATGAACTGGGACCAGGCTATTTTAACGGATAGCGGAGGGTTCCAGGTTTTCAGTTTAGGAGACCTCCGAAAAATAACCGAAGAAGGTGTTAACTTTAGATCTCATATTGACGGCTCCAGCCATATGCTTTCACCGGAGAAGTCGATTGCAGTACAAAATGATTTAGGCGCTGATATTATTATGGCATTCGATGAATGTGCGCCATATCCTGCAGATAGAGATTATGTGAAAAAATCTTTGGATAGAACAACAAGATGGTTGGAAAGGTGCAAGGAGGCTCATAAAAATATAGAAGTTCAATCTTTATTTGGGATTATGCAGGGAGGAATGTATCAGGATCTAAGGTTAGAAAGCGCAAAGGGAATTGTTGCATTAGATTTGCCAGGGTATGCCATAGGGGGATTAAGTGTTGGAGAGCCAAAACCTTTAATGTATGAGGTTCTTGATTACTGCGTGGATTATTTACCAGAAAATAAACCAAGATATCTGATGGGAGTGGGCAGTCCGGACTGTTTATTTGAAGGTATAGAGCGTGGCATTGACATGTTTGACTGCGTTCTTCCTACAAGAATTGCCAGAAATGGCGCAGCAATGACATCCCATGGGAAAGTAGCCATTAAAAATGCAAAGCATGAAAAAGCTTTTGCTCCATTAGATGATGAATGTGACTGTTATACCTGCAAAAATTATTCAAGAGCATATCTAAGGCATTTATTTAAATCTAATGAAATATTATCATCCATGCTTTTAACAGAACATAATCTGCATTTTTTGGTTAAAATGATGGAAAAAATCAGAACATCAATTGAGGAAGACAGATTCCTCGAATATAAAGCGGAGTTTTATGAAAAATACGGTAAATTTTAAATGGGAGAGACGATGAATATATGTAAGCATGATGAATTTTGTGGAGGCTGTACCTATCAGGGGATAGAATATTCAAGGCAACTTGAAATGAAAAATACAGAAGTTTTAAAGCTGCTGAAAGAAAAAGATATACATTATGAAAAGTATTTAGGCATTGAAGGCAGCCCTAAACTGTTTGGCTACAGAAACAAAATGGAATTCACATTTGGTAATATGGTTAAAGATGGTGAAATGACTTTAGGAATGCATCAAAAGGGCAGATTTATGTCAATAGTTACGGTTGATGAGTGCCAACTTGTAGATCAGGACTTCACTATAATTCTAAGCGCTGTATTAGAATTTTGTAATTCCAAAGAATACCATCATTATCACAAGAAATTACATACAGGTTTTGTAAGAAATCTTATTATCCGGAAAGGAGAAAGAACAAATGAATTGCTGATAAATATTGTTACTTCTTCGCAAAATCAGTTAGATGAACCTGGAATTATAGATTTATTACTAAATTTAAAACTAGATAACAAAATTGTTGGGATTGTTCATACAATTAACGACAGAGTGGCAGATTTTGCTTATTGCGACAGTTTAAAGGTGTTGCACGGGCAAGATTACTATTCTGAAAAAATAATGGGGTTGGATTTTAAAGTCAGCGCTTTTTCTTTTTTTCAGACAAATGTGGAAGCAGTTGAGAGACTTTATAAAGAAGCCTTATCGATGATTGATAATTTTGACGATAAAATTGTTTATGATTTATACTGCGGCACAGGAACCATAACACAGACTCTTGCCCTCAAAGCAAAAAAGGTTATTGGGGTAGAAATCATTGAAGAAGCAGTAGATGCGGCAAGAATTAATGCGAAACTTAACAGATTAGATAACTGTGAATTTATCACAGGAGATGTATTTGATGTACTTGACAGTATTAACGATAGACCGGATGTAATAGTTGTTGATCCACCAAGAGTTGGTATACACCAGAAGGCATTGGAAAAAATTGTATCTTATGGAGTAAAGCAAATTTTATACATATCATGCAATCCTAAAAGTTTGACAGACAATCTGAAATACATGAATTATTACGGTTATGAAGTAAAAACAATAAAAGCCTATGATAATTTTCCAAACACAAAACACGTGGAGACGGTTACGTTGATAGAGAAGGAATAGGTTTAACGGGATAGCCAGGAAAGAAATAGTTGGTGTGAACATATTCTCAAATGGGTCAACAAAATCGCCAAAGATTATGCAAAGGACGACCGTGGGGAGACCGATTGGAATCATCCGACTGCGTAAGCCGTATAGGAAATTTGATTACGATCAGAACATATATTTGCTATAATATATATAGGTTTTATTTTAAACCTGCCGAATTTGATGGATTAAAAAGCTGAAGGTGGTGAATATAATAATGGATGGCAATGACAAAATTCAATTATTTGAAGATAAGCGCATCCGTACGGCTTGGGATGAAGAGGAACAAGAGTGGTACTTTTCTGTGGTGGATGTAGTCTCAATACTGACCGACCAAGCAACGCCTCGGAGCGCAAGTACCTATTGGGCTGTTTTGAAAAAACGGCTCATTGGAGAAGGCGCTCAACTGCTTACAAATTGTAAGCAGTTGAAAATGAAAGCGGCTGATGGAAAAAATCGATTGACTGATGTTGCAAATACAGAACAGCTATTGCGCATAATACAATCCATCCCGTCGCCGAAAGCCGAACCTTTCAAAATGTGGCTTGCACAGGTTGGCAGTGAACGGATAGAAGAAATAATTGATCCGGAACTCACTATCGATCGTGCACTCGCTACATACTTAAAAAAAGGATATACTCGTGAGTGGATTAATCAAAGATTGCAGGCGATCCAAGTACGCAAAGAACTTACTGATGAGTGGGATGACCGTGGCGTAAAGCAAGGGCAAGAATACGCTATACTGACCGACGAAATTACAAGAGCGTGGTCGGGTATGACGACCCGGCGGTATAAACAACAAAAAGGTTTGAAAAAGGAAAATCTCCGCGATAACATGTCAACATTGGAATTGGTACTGAACATGCTTGCTGAGGCTACCACAACCGAAATTTCCAAGACAACAGAACCAAAAACCTTCGAAGAAAATAGGCAGGTAGCGCAACGAGGAGGTCGAATTGCAGGCAACGCACGCAAAGAAATTGAAGCCGATACAGGTAAACCTGTCATAACAAATAAAAACATGGTTGACTTCTCGCTGCTGATTGCTGACGTTATTGAGGAATCTACAGATTTAAAGGCGGCACAAAAATGGAATACGATACCTGAGAATATACAAAAACAACTTATAGATAATGTTTATTGCTCAAATTGCGGAGTGACTACTATTGTGGAATATTCTATATATAACGATAAGTTCGGCATACTGCTCAAGGGTAAATGTAAAAAATGTAAAGAACCTGTAGTAAGACTGGTTGAGTGTATCTAATATGTTGAAAATCTAAGATATACTTAATATAAGAGTATCTGCCGCCAAGGCCTCACTAGCTTCCAACGGCATCATTATCACCACTACAAAGCACGTGGAGACGGT
>JAENWH010000260.1 GCA_016650135.1 Peptostreptococcaceae bacterium | reverse complement strand
TAGCAGTTTTGATTATTTTGGCGGCAAGAAATACATACTTCAAACGAAATGTCTTTATTTGCTGTCTGTATTCTGAAATGCTTAAAGAATCAGATTTGAACAGCAAAAACAGATTGTATGAAAGCATCATCATTTGAAACACGGCCTCATTAGCACAAAATGATTTTAGCAGAAGGTGTCCTACCGACATATCATACTTTGCTTCTTTGATGTAATTTTCAGCATTGCCACGCTTTTTATAAGAAATAACAACTTTTTCTGACGGTAATTCAGTGTTTGTTACAAAAAAAAGTACTCGTACTGCGAGCCCTCCAAAAGTGCTCTTTCTTTTTCGGGTTTCAATACGCGAGACACGACAAATCTTCTGTCTTTGTCTCATGTGTTTAGCTTCGTAAGCAGTTCTGCAGTTTCTCTGCCTTCTTCGCCTTTAACGAACAAAACGGATACATTTGTTACTTGTGAAGCGAGCGTTGGATAGACTTTGCCTTTAATCAGATACTTGCAACCCAGAGATTCTATGGTCTTAATGATTTCTTCATCAAAATAGCCACTGTCCATTCTGAACAGGATATCTAGATTGGGTGAAAGTTGAATTTCGAAGAAACCCTTATCGGGGGATAAAAAGTAGGATGAAATCACAATAAATAACTGCGAAACTTTTGATTGTAGGAGCGGCGTGTCAAAGTGCGCCACCAGGCCCTAGCTGAGTGGCGTTGTTTTAATTCTTTCATGAAAGAATTAATTGACTACTGCTAAAAACCAAGGGAGAAAAGTTGGAGTCGAGACGGTGTATTCCTATATTAATGCACTAGAAGAGGCGATGATATTACTTACGGCCAGAAGGTATGATATAAAAGGAAAAAAAGTACTTGAAAGGAACGAAAAATATTTTTTTGCTGACCTGGGAATTCGATATGCAATGCTGGGTTACAGCAGTAATGACATCTCGCAAATGCTTGAAAACGTTATCTATATGGAATTGCTGAGAAGGGTAATGAGAAATTTTATATACAAGTCACCTATTTGCTGGCATCTGAAGAAGTTGTAGAAAGGGAATACAAACCTTTAACTCAAATAGATGATAATTATAGGAAAATGGTTATTTCGCTGGACAAAATTCCAAGAGGCTCCGTTGGAGGAATTGAATGGATGAATGTAATTGATTTCCTTACGAAGGTCAGTTAGAGATGGGCAAAGTGCGCCACCAGGCCCTAGCTGACTGGCACCGACATCTATTTAATTGATGTGTTAAAAATTTGCATAACTGATCCGCCCGAGTGAAAAAAACCATATGATAGCACAAGCCATAAACAATAAGAAATAATCACTACAAGCAAGCTAAGTAAATTCCCGAGAATGTAATAATCATTATCTCCTTTCTTGTATTCCTGAAAACGAATTATTGATTTAATAGCAAATACTGTGATAATGCCAAGTTGGTAACCGAGAAGCATAAAGATAAGCATAATGAATCTTTCTATGCGCCCAATCGTGCTGCCAGTATGGTTAATATTTTCTTTATGAGATTCTCGTTTTCCTTCGTGATTGCCCAGCGTTTGTCGAATGAAAATATCACCAACCCAAATGCAAAACACAATAACGATAAGCATACATAGCAAAAGTGCTATAACTGGTGGTAATGGTATTTGCGTAACAGGAATAAACTTAAACAGCAGAAAAATTGCAGTTATGTGAAGTGCCTGGTCAATCACATCAACAAGTAAACTTTCTTTATTTATGTTGTATTTTATAATGTCAATGACCAAATGAGTTGCGAATATATAACCAAATATTTTAGCGCAATCAATAAGCGTTGTCTCGTTTAATATGTTGTTCAAAAGGTAAAACCCGAAAAACATCGCTGCTGTTATCCCTGCCACACTGGAAGAGTGTATGGTATTTCCTAATAATGCACTGTTCTTTTTTCTTTTAATCATTGAATCATTCTGTAGTGCGAAATCCGAAACAAGGTGCCCTAAGATTGCAATATAAATCATTCGTTTCCTCCTTCTCGAAGCATCTCATTTAGTACAACTTCTGTGTCCTTAATTCTATACCATTGTGATCTGATGATTTGCTGTGTAATGTTTGCCCGTTTATTTTTTATTGAATGAATTTGTTCTCCAAAGCTATAAATCTTTTCAGCAATTTCCTCATGTGTGCATCCGCTTTCCGCCAACTTAATTATTTTAAATGTATTAAGACTCCAGCCATTAAAAATATTTGTGACAAAGCTATAAAACAAATTGATCCTTTCATCCAGTTTCTTGTTCTCGCTAACAAAAATAACATCTGGCTGCCCTGATTTGGAAAAAGATTCAATAGCTTCTCTTGCCTTGAAAAAGGCTTCTCCATTTAATTCCCATGATGATTTCGTATTTTTAGGAATATTGTAAATATCTCCAATACCTACTCCAATTCTAACGTTGAAGGGTTTTGCCGCTAATATCAAATGCCGAATTACCTTAAATACATCACTATGCGAATCAACAATCCCCTGTATTTCATCTCCTCGTAAGATGGAAAACCCTACCAAAATGTCATTAGCCAAATCAGAATTTAATAATTTGATATTTTCTTCTATATCCTCTTTCTTGAATTGAGTATTTTTTGAATTTATGATATCTGCATTAATAACAATATATTTCATTATTATCACCTCTTTTTTACATTATACTTTTTATGTAGTATAAATGCAATACATAATGATATTGTATTTAAAATTTAATACATAGGCTATATGTATTCCAAATATGATACATCTGCTGAATGTATCATAAATCAACTACCTTCATATCTAAAATGATAATCAATAAAAACAATTGAAAAAAACATGGAGAATAAGCTTGCGACAAATGGCGCCACTAGGCCCTAGTTGACTGGCACCGGGAAATTGTTAACGGGGGGGTGAAAGTTAACCTACCTGGGTGATTATTTAAAAAGAAACACCTAAAGCTCTTTTAGTTTAAAGATTTAAAACAGTTTTTCCCTGCTTAGTTATACTATTTTCTGTATTTTGAGAGTATGAATACCTAACGGTGGATTCATTGTTATACTGTTTTTCACATATAATGTAAAAGAAAGGGTAACTATTAAAAATATAACTGGTTGATTGAGATGCATTTAACCTTTTATTAAGTTTTATTGAAGGGGAATTACTAATTTTAAGGAAAAAGTTAGGCATGCTAGACGATTTTTTATAGAAATTAGGTTAAAAAATCGACATTTTAAAGAAAACTAGGATTCTTAAAAAAGCAGTTAACCTTTTAAATTCAATTTTTGATTGAGTATGGTAAGACAGCCACCGCATCTAGATTGGGCATAAATAGTATGGTGAAATCACCCTAAATAACCGTGAAAGCTTTGATTGCAGGAGTAGAGGCGCAAAGTGCGCCACCAGGCCCTAGCTGACTGGCACCCTTTGCTGGTGGAACAGTGCCAATCGATCTAGAGGAACGATATGTTTATGATCCGTTTATTGCGAAAAGGCTATTTTGATTAATGATGTTTACTTATTTCAAGGCGTGGTATAATAATAATATATAAAAATTTACAAAAACTACTTGTAATTCAACCCGATAATTATTATAATGGCAATAAGAACTATATCAAATATTTGTTGCTACTCGATATGCAACTGAAAGAAGGTCGAGTTCAAATGTTTGTTGCTACTCGATATGCAACTGAAAAAAGGTCGAGTTCAAATGTTTTTAAGGCTCTATCCTAATCGGATGGGGCCTTAATCTTTAAAGGGGAAAATTATGAACACAGGAAATTTTTATTTT
>JAENWH010000513.1 GCA_016650135.1 Peptostreptococcaceae bacterium | reverse complement strand
GATCAGGTTGCAATACCTTGGTATATCTGAAATTTCATGCCTATAGGGAATAGCCAGTAATCCCCTAGTCCTTTGTTCTAAGACGAATAACCTGCGCCTTTCTATAGTGATTATCGGTACTACCTTTACAGAATTCTACAAAAGTGCTATGACTACTAAGAAAATGACAGATTTCTAATCTATCTAAAGGCTCGCATATATATAAAAAAAGTACTGATACTTGTTTTCTTTCTTTTGTTGTCTACTTTCATTTTTGCAGATTCCGGAGCAGTTATTCCGGTACAACCAGCTCCGGTAAAGGCATATGGTGATATAAATTTTGGGGATTCTAAAGAGGTTGTAGAAAAAAAAGTCTTAAAAAACCCAAAGATTGAAGTTTCTCCATATTTAACATTCTCTGTTTTCTTTATGGCTGATATAAACATACCAGTTGGAAGAGACACATACAGCTTCTCTATGGATTTTGATTTTTTTAACGATCAATTATACCAAGTGACAATTTCATCACCAGACAGAACAGCTTCTTACTTTGATTCAGATGTAAAAGCTTTTAGGGACAAGCTAGTGGAGATAGTAGAAAGCCAGTATGGTGCGCCTTCTTGGACAAAGGATTTGAGTTTTTCAGATATTGATCCAGGATATATATGGTGGAGTCATAGGTGGTTGCCTAATGATCTCGGGCAAGAAAAAGAAATAAATATTGGTTTCCGCGAGTATAAATATGAATACTCGGCGATGATGTATATCGAATATCCACCTTTGGTAGAAGCAAAAAATCAAGCAGAAACAGAAGCGGAAAGAAAAGCAACCGAAAAGGCATCAGGAAATTTCTAATAATTTCAATCAACGATATCTTTCCTTCAACCGTACAACAAGCGTCTTAATATGGTATTCGGTATATTAGACTAATCAACTACTCTTTTTTTGACCGATTCCACATTGTCACCATTTTAGGGAAATTACCAAATTTTATATAACGAATTTTTTTTTCAAAATTCAAATATTCTAACGCTTGTTCAATATTTGGAAATTCACTTGATAAAATATCATAACCTTCATTTTCTAGGAGATTAGCTTTCTCTAATTCTTCTATCCTTTGGAAAACATCTTCATACATATTCGTTAGTTCCTCCAATAATTTATAAAATAATGCAATATTCCTATTCATAGATCATTACTAATATAAGCATTAAATCACTAAAGGGGAAATAATTACCAAATTTTCATTTCTAACCATTGTAATCTTTGCTAATAGCGTTAATATTAAAATAGCTTGAAGCAAGTTATTATTCTGGTTATTCTTAAGGTGATATTTATATGCAAAAACCTATGAATTTACTGAGAAAACTTCTTAAACTATGACTTTGGGTAATGTTTCTTTACGAAGCGAATGAATAGGTTTTATACCTATTCATTATATTATATTGGGAGGGTTTTATGAAAAAACCAGTAGTGCTTCTCTGTGTATTCCTTGTATCTCTTTCTGCCCTGTTTGCCTCTGAGTCCTCTGTTGCCTCTATTTCCCTGATGATCGATTCAGATTTTTCCGGCAATTATAATCCCATTTCAAAGGAATCGATAAAGTTGACCGATTACGAGAAAATGTCACTCTATTCTATGCATGAGGATTCCCCAACGGTCCCCTTTGTCGTGAATTTTCTCGTTGGTGCAGGTATCGGTTCCTTTATCCAGGGTGATAAGAAAGGTGGGCTCACTGCGTT
>JAENWH010000423.1 GCA_016650135.1 Peptostreptococcaceae bacterium | reverse complement strand
TGTAATGAACCTATTCAAGGTTTCATTATGCCCATTTTTAAATTGGGCTCAAAAGTCGAAAATCAAAGTTATATTGCTGTTGAGGCAGCCTGAATTGAAGTTGAAATTCGCTTGAAGGGTTCTTAATCAGCAGACACTAACTAGCAAGTTAATTCTGTTTTTAATCACATTTAAAGGCAGGGTTTGAACTTTTTATTTGGCTGTGTCACAACATATAGTTGATTTTGGATGAAAATTATTGGGTTACTTATTCTCAACTTGAATTTTGGTTTAATGCATTTAAAAGGCAGCTGGAAATCAGCCGCCTTTTTTTGTGTGGGTTATCATTATTATTCTCAAAATCGCTGTGTCACATCATATAACTGCTCCTGATTAGAAATTAATATAAAACTATATTATAGAACTTGCTATTAACATTGCATAGACAATTAATAGTATTCCCGTTATTATTAAAAGTACTCCCCCGATAGGAAAAACAGTTTCTTTGATAAGCTTCACATTAAATATTAAACTGTCTTTTAAATCATCATAGAAAGGCAATTTGATAATTCCCCTTAAATTGATTTCCCCAGAGATTAAACGCACTTTGCATTTGATTTCTTTATTATCATAATTAGTCAATACAACAGAATTATCTATTACTTCATATACAATTTCTTTTTCATCAAGCAAATTTGTAATTATAGGCATTAATGTTCCTTTTTTAATATTTGTTATTTCATATCTGCCTTTCAATATAATATAAGAAAATATTACAAAGAGAAAATAGACTGCGGCAATGATTAACAACTGTCGATCTGTCCAAATTGGGTTAATAGGCAATTGGCTAAAAAACATTGTCTCCGCGAAAATCGCATAGTACTGCAAACTAATAATCATCTTTCTTCGTGTCAGATACAGACATCCAAGTGCAATACATAAAATCCCGAAAATTCCAAAATGTATAATATATAAATTCATTTCTCTAGCACCTCCATTGTAAAAAGATTTAACTTTGCTGTTTTTTAGATCATATAGTCATTATACATCAATCTTGAGAATATTATTCATTCTTCGTACTTAATTCGCCAAGGGAACCGCAGGTCGACTTGATAGCTTGCCACACTTAACTGTAGCTATTGTTGACATAGCAGTTCTCAGAAGTGTATTTGTTTTATCCTGCATTGAACCTTCACTAACATTGATCCAATTGTTCCAAAGCAGATAGTTATTTAAGTATTTGGTTGATACACCTTTAAAGATGTGTATGAAGTTCTTTAAACTGCTGTGGTATGCATTAATATGCTGAATATGATAAACGCCTCGCTTTGATTTACCAGTTTTCAATTGAATCAGTTCAATTCCATTTCTTTTAGCAAATCTGACATACGAATTCATTTTATCTGTGCAAAGAGTGGATTTATCCTTAATCTTGCCATCGTAGGCAATATGAAGATCCTTTGTCTTGATTCGTCCTAAAGCAGCTATTATACTAAGCGAATTGCCACTCCTATCAACTGCACAAGGCACACATACCTGTTCTGCAGAAATACCCCTTGTGTGGATAGATTTGCCACGTTTATGACATGCTCTGGGCATAACAAATGAGCTCTTTTTATGGTTACCTTTAAAGGATAGCGGGAAGAATGTCTCATCCGCTTCTATTATCCCTTCAAGCCTGGTGTCTTTAGCTATTGTCTGTAAGGCGTCAAGTATTTTGTGTCGCCAGATAAACGAAGTGTTTCTGTGAATTTTGCATATTTCCGCTGCCTGGCGTACAGGCATTTTATTTATCATGCATTCGATGTATTTTTTCCATATATGAAGACCTTTTCTTGATCCTGAGGTAATTGAATTAGTTGTAGCTAAAAACGACTTTTCACAATCTTTGCAGTAGTATCTTTGCTTACCATCGTCTCTTCTCCCATTTCTAACAATATGCCCTACACAACCACAGATTGGACAAATAAGCCCTCCTGTGAACCGTTCTTCGCTTATTAATTGTTCAATATTAGCTAATTTAGAATTGCTTTCCAACAAGAATATCTTTAGCTCATCTTGTTCTATTGGCGAAAGACTATTTATTAGAAACATAACATCTGCAACTGTTGCCATTTGAATCATCCTCTCAACTTATGTATTTTTTATTATTGTACTAAACCGCGTCCGCGGTGAAGTTCCAACCAAGGCACCGTCTTTTCAAATAACTGTTTCTCGGTGCAATTTTTTTTTATTTATCATTCATTAGCTCCTTCTTTCGTTTAAAATAGAATCAAAACGAAAGGTAGG
>JAENWH010000550.1 GCA_016650135.1 Peptostreptococcaceae bacterium | reverse complement strand
TATTTTAGTGTAATTCGAAGATGTGTCTACTTCCACTTCCAGTGCTTCATCAATTCCACTTACCTTAATGGAAACTGAGCCAATACCGTTTATGCCAAGAAGCTTGGCAAGATAAAGCGCATAGCTCCTTGAAGCATTACCGCAAAATTCCTGCCCGCACATTTCCATGCGGCTCGGTTCTGAACCAGCAGCAGGTATTATGAAACCTACTTGCTCAGCTGCGATTCCCTGGTTTGCCAGAAGTTTATCAGCAATATCTTTATATTCAGTTCTTTCAAAATGATCCAAAACAAAAATCGTTTTATTCCCGGCTGGATTTGCTGTAAAAATATTTAATGTATTACGCATGAGAGCCTCCCAAAATTTAACTTTAACTATACGATGAATATATCAAATATTATGCAACTATTCAAGGTAAATTGATAAATTAAAGATATCCGTATCTTGACTGATTAAATGGGTAAAAAAATATATAATAACAGGGCTTTTAAATTGCAATTTCAGCGTGTTTATGATACAGTATTAAAGTATAATTATGTAAACTTAACCAAAAGAGCAACAAAACGGAGGGCCTGATCATGAGAATAATATTAGATGGAATGGGTGGAGATAATGCACCCTTTGAAATAGTAAAAGGGGCAACATTGGCTGCTTCAGAAATGAAACATAAAATCGTTATTGTTGGTGACGAAAATAGGATAAATGCAGAACTCGCAAAGTATAAATATGATAAAGGGCAGATTACCGTCCGCCATGCGGCAGACATTATCACAAATGATGATGCGCCTGTGAAAGCAGTTCGAACAAAGACAGAATCGTCGATGGTCATTGGAATAAATATGATAAAAAATGGAGAAGGAGATCTTTTTATCTCTGCAGGTAATTCAGGCGCGATGATGGCAGGAGGGCTGTTTATTCTCGGAAGAATTCAAGGGATTGACAGACCGGCTATGGCAAGCATTTATCCAATACTTGGAGATAAAGCGTCTTTGCTTGTTGATGCAGGAGCAAATGCTGAGTGCAAGCCAGTAAATTTTCTTGAATTTGGAACAATGGGAAGTATTTATATGGAAAAGGTTCTGGACAGAAAATCGCCAACGGTAGGGCTTGTCAATATAGGGGCTGAAGAAACAAAAGGAACAACCGTTGTTAAAGCAGCATATGAGCTGCTGCAAAGAAGTGATTTGAACTTTATTGGAAATGTGGAAGCTAGAGATATTCCAAAGGGCAGGGCAGAGGTTATTGTATGTGACGGATTTGTAGGCAATGTTATACTAAAGCTTACCGAAGGACTGGCCTGGAACATTCTTAAGTTGTTAAAGTCTAAGTTTACAGATGGAGCAAAAGCTAAAATTGGCGCATTGTTATTATCCGATAAACTGGCTGAGATAAAAAACGAATTTGATTACTCTGAATATGGCGGAGCCCCTATTTTAGGAGTGAAGGGGGCAATTGTGAAAATGCATGGATCTTCAAATGCTAAAGCAGTAAAAAACACTATTCTTAAAGGGATCCCTTATGTTGAAAACAATGTAGTGCAAATTATTCAAAATTCTGTCGTT
>JAENWH010000484.1 GCA_016650135.1 Peptostreptococcaceae bacterium | reverse complement strand
TAGTGAATTCGGAAACCCTTAGGTCCCCATATATCTCAGTCCCGGAGGGACAATTTTCATTCTTCCCCCCAGAATTTCAAACAATTCTTTTTGAAAATTCTTATATTTATTTAGAAAAACACTTGACATAGTTGATAAAATTTGAAAACTTCGCAATATGGTATTAATTACCAAATAGATTGTGAGGTGTTTTTTTATGTTAGGTGTCTGGCGTTCCCATACTGAATATAAATTATTTCTTATCAACAATGTGTTACCATTTTATGTTAGTGCTAAACTCACTGTGGAGTTTTATTCTAAAGCTTTGAGCAAACTTTATATTCTTGATTTAGATATACTCAAAGCACTACTTAAACCACGTTTTTCTGCTACTGGCAAACCTTCAAATCAACAACCTGAGATATTTCGTTCTTTTATTTTAATGTCTGAACTCCACTTTAACAGCATTTCCAAGTGGATAAAATTTCTCAAATCTACCCCTATTTTATGTTTTGCCGTAGGCGTTAATCCCAGTAATGTTCCTGGTGTAGGCAGTCATTATGACTTTATTAATAGGTTATGGCTTGAGAATTCTGACGTTGAACAAGAACGTCAAAATTCACTTCACCCATTTAAGAGCAAGCCACGTAAAAAATTTGGTAAAAACCAAAAACAGCCACCACGCCATCCTGGAATTATTAAAAAATTTGTTGATTTAGCACTTCAAGGTAAATCTTTCGAAAACAGACCAGAAAGGCTGCTTCAACAAATTTTTGCCAAAGTTGCTGTAGAACCTTCCGCACATGCTGGTCTCCTTGGTGACACAACTAAGCTGACTATATCTGGAGACGGCACTTGTATTAATACTGGCGGAAGTCCCTACGGGATTAAAGTTTGCGATTGTGTTTCTAAAGGTATTTACAATTGTGACTGCCACCGAAGGTTCTCTGATACGGATGCACGTCACGGTTGGGATAGTTATCACGAAGTTTGGTATTATGGACACTGTGGTTATTTTCTATCTGTCTATAATACAGAATTTAAAAAGGATCTACCCATATACCTACGGTTAGTTCAAGCACAACGTTATGACGGTGTTACTGCAATTGTTGCTCTATCTGAAGTTCGAAAACTTTATCCAATGTTCAAGTTTGATAAATTTCTTGGAGATGGTGCTCATGATAATAACCCTACTTATGACTTATTAGATGCTTGGAATATAAAAGCCATAATTCCTTTGAATAAAAAGGGCTTAGGGAAATTCAAATATGAACCTCCAATTAAAATAGATGACAATGGTGCTCCAATTTGTATTGGTGGATTTACTATGATCTACGATTACTATGATAAAGTTCGACATAGAATTAAGTGGCGATGTCCCTATGTTAAAGGAAAAATTAAGTCTTGTTCTTGCAAAGACCATTGTTCACCAAGTGCTTACGGCAGAACTATTTATACAAAGCCAAAATGGGATCGCCGTCTCTTTACTGCCATTCCTCGTGGTAGCGACCAATGGAAGAAAGAGATGGATAAACGTACTGCTTCTGAACGTGTTAATAAAAGAATCCTTAATGATTACAACATGGAAGAATCTCATGCTCGTAGTAAAAAGCGTTGGTCCTGGTGGACTACCGTCCATTCTACGAATATACACTTGGATGCACGAGTTAGAGTTTTAAAACTTAATTTTATTTCTATTTTGCAAGAATCAATTTTACAAATAGCTTAATTTAAATAATAACTGTTTATCACCCATATTATTACAGTTTATAGGTTAGCTTTGCTATGCTCATTTTTATGACTTTCACATTTTAAATAACAGGAAATGAGCAATTATAATGAACCTACGGCTTAAATCATTTTTTTGAAACTTTGTTAGATTGGTAATTAGTTTCCGAATTCACTC
>JAENWH010000175.1 GCA_016650135.1 Peptostreptococcaceae bacterium | reverse complement strand
TGCATTTGCTATGTATAAGCTTCATGCTGATACTAGTATAAGTACTTCTCCGGGTTCTCTCCGGGGCAATAAAGTTTATGCTTTCCGACAACAACCTAAAATTGAAAGTATCGGTACTCAACTCGATGCTATGCACCAAACTTCATACGACAATGGAATATTAAAAAGTAATGAAATATTTTGTACTTTTACCCATTCATACGATTATTCGTTTGAGGGCCTTGCTAATAGCTGGGATGAAGTTAGAAAACATTGGACTAAAATAATTCGGGTCGCTAAAAAAAGCGGTGTAATTGAATATGTTAAAACATCAGAAAGTCACTTAAAAGGTGGCTGTCATCTGCATGCTGTTTTTGTTCTTAATAAGACTTGGGATTTCTATCCTGTAAATGAGGGTGTCTATAAAAAAACTGGTATTGAAAAAATAACGTATCGTAATGATGAATTGACTCAATTATTTGAAAATATTTGGGGTACTGATTTCGGCTTTATAGATTTGCAGGGCGCAAGAAATAAAGAAGCATCAACTTATATAATCAAGGAATTGGGGAAGTATTCCGAGGTAGAGTCTGCGCTTAGTTTTTACGGAAAAGAAAAGTCATGTAATGAGGACTATAAAAGAATCATGACTTATTACATGGCTATAAAATATGGTGCGCATCTGATATCAACATCACGTGGGATAAAGTATGTTCCTTCAAAAGAGGGTGAGAGTATAGAAACTGGTTCGGATCTTAAATTTTCAGACTTGGCCGAGAATCGGGCCAAAGCTCTGAAAATTTTAGCTCCGGACAATCGGGAAAACCTTGTTAAAGCTCATATGAATATTACGACCGATGCAAAAGATTCCGCTGTCATTTCTCCCACTTTGATGTCGGTTCGGGTGAATAAATCTGAATATAGTTTAGTTTTCAAAGGCTATCGGCCCGATGGCTTTTGTAAAAAAACTATCGTTGGTAGCTTAGAATGGTCGAATATCTGCGATTATATGTATTCGGTTTTAAGTGACCCTTTATATGTAGCAAAAGAGCTTTTCAATAATCTGCGTAAAAATAAAATTGAAGAAACTCCCCAAATTAATAATGAAGATTTCGGGCTTTTTAGGGTTTCGGTACTTGTGCCCTCTTCTGATGGTGAATTGATTTGGTCAATAGTTGATAAATTTGACGAAAAATTGAAATCGGTTTTATTTTTTGAGAAGTATTTAACGGATATTGTAAAAACCTTCGAGGGTTTTAGAATTGAAACAGGAGAAGATTCCATTATTAGGGAATGGATAAAATAAAAAGGTGGTTAGTATGAGTAAGTATTTTGGTGGTGATACAAAAAGGGAAGATGGAAGGGATTTGGAAGTATTTCCTTTTCAGTTACAGGTGAGATATCCGGTATATTTCAATAATATGAAATGTCAAAGTCTTGGTGATTGGACTACGGTTTCAAGGTTTACTACTTTGCCGGAGTTACAAAATAGTCTCGGTAATACTACTTTTAGTAATTTGAGTGAAGATTCTCTTCGGGTACTTTATAAATTATCTATTGTAAAGGTAGATTTAGGGAAAACAAATAAGAAGTTATATTCTGCTTTTCATCATTAATTTTCGGTAAATAATTAGTCCAGGTGTGCGGCAGCATAAAAGTTATTATAATAACAAAAAAGTAACAAATTACAATAAAAGGGTTGTGTTTGTTATTTTTTTGTGTATAATGTTATTATTATAACGTTTTCTATTGGAGAAAAAAAATGTCTGTAAAGGGTAAAATTCTTGGTATTGATTTTCGTCGTGACGCTGACGCGATTGTGTTGGGTGCTGGTCTGATGTTCGCTCTGTCTGTTCTTCCGTTTGTTTCTGGGCCTGTTCTCGGTGTCATTACGAAAGTTCGGAACATGGTCGGGGGTAATAAGTAATGAGAAAGATTCTAGATTTTACGGGGCAGAATTTTTCTAGTACTGGAAAGATTTCGGCATACAATCCCGACGGTCTTTTGTTCGTTCTGCAGGGCCTTGAAACTGAAGCCGATTTGGCAAAAATTAAGGTTTCAGTTGTTATGAAAAATGGCAAGGGAAAGGATTTGCTTCCGATTAATTCGGTTCCTCTCCTGTACTTTTTTCATCTTTCAGATTACCTCGGCGGTTACGCTTGGTCATCTGCTGACCTTTTAAGTTCTGCTTATGTTGCATTGGGCAATTATATTTTGCAGGGTGATGATTCATTGTCTGTAACAATTTCGGCATCTGGGCTATCAATTGGTTCTAATGTTGTCGGTTCGGTTTATGCCTGTGATGATAAAGTCGGCGCTGAACAAATGTTGGTTTATGAATATGTTGAAGGGCAGAATACTCTTGAATTTGCTCATCGTGGTGTTCATGCTATCTATCTGAAAAGTTCAGATGAAACAACTGTAATTCATTCGATGACAACTCGTGATTTCTACGGTTCTGAAAATGTAGACGGTTTGGCAGTTCTTGCTATGGGTGGCGCTCTCGGTAAAGCTGAGAAGTGGCTGGGGTTTGGCCCCCTCTGGTCTGATAAGACTGGTCTGACTCAAGATGTGCGTTTTAGCACTTACACTGGGCAGGGTTTTCTTGTTTGTCGTGAGGAGTTTGACCGTACACGCATGGGAATGGAACAAAAAAGCGTGCAGGAAACTGCAAACCTTTTGCAGTACTATGCAAGCAATGAGAAAGAGCGGTTTGAGATACTCGCTCAGAGATTGAGGTAAAAACATGGGTTGGAACATTTGGGGTAACATACAAGATATGGCTAAAAAGGTTGTGTCTACGGTTTCCAATGTTTTTCATAATCCTGTAATTGCTTCGATTGCTTCTTTCGTGCCGGGTGGCTCTGCGATTGTAAACGGTGTTTCAAACATTGCGAAATCGATGGAAGATAAAAGGCCGGAAGAAGTTCTCATACAGAAGAAAGCTATAGCAATAATTAATCCTCTTGCTGTTGCTGGTTCTGATGCTGGGATTTGGAAAATTAACTATAACGAAAATACAAGGGGAATAATGTAATGGTTCGTCAAGATAGATTTGGTAATAAGTATCAGAGTATTTTCTGTAAGGAAAATAAAAACGGATATCCTCAGGGATATATTGAAATTGGAAACAAGCTTTTCAAAATTGAGCCTGCTAGAGATTCTAGCGAAAATAACAAGGGTGACCGAGGCGCTTGGGTAAAAGTTACAGAGACTAAAAAGCGTTCTGAAGCTGATAGGAAATTTTAAGAATGGCAATTAATAATTCTATGCAGATGATTTCTTCTGCTGTTAAAAAAGTGCAAAGTATTCTTAATAATGAGAATACTAATCGGGTTGTTGATGAAAGTGATGATTTAACATCATTGATTATTGGTTTATTTGGGCTTGCAATAGGTTCTATTGCTCTTCATAAGTAGATTTTTATAAGTAATGTATAAATAGGCCCAGTTGGGCCTTTTTGTATAAAGAGGGTTTGAAATGATTGTTTATGGTTTAATATTAGTTGTTGTGATTTTAATAATTGTAACAACAATAGCTATTATTTATAGTTTCAAAAAAACGCATTTAAAATTTGGGTTAAATTTTTATCTGGGTGAGGGCAAAAAATGAAAAGATATTTTTCGGGTTTTGTTTTTCTGTTGCTTGTTTGGTTTGTCGGTTTTTGGAATAAAAGAAAAGCTGTAAAAAGGGTTCAGAAGGGGGTTACTGATGCAAATAAAAAATTTAAAAAAAGGATTGATTCTTTTGATTCTGCTTCTGATGTTGTTAGTGGTTTCTCTGATTTCGTGCGTTAAAACATCGGGTATAAGTGCTACTCCTTGGCCTTTGTTGCCTGCGATCTTAACCGTTGAAAATTCGGGGCTAGTTATGCAATTTGAGAATGAAGAGCCTATATTTATGACAACTGGTGCAGGAAAACAGCTTTTAAAATATTTTGTAGATTTGAAAGACTGGGGGCTTTATCATTATGGAAATTGAGGGGTCTGGGCCTGTTTCTGGGGGTTTATCGTTCTGGGATAGGGTAAAGGCTTTAGTTAGTAATTCGGGGGCTGTGGTGTTAGAAAAGTTGATTACTCCTGTTTCTGATTTTCAAAATAAAGTAGTTTTGACTCCTAAAGAAATATATGAAACTGTTCCTAGTTTCGCTAAAAATGTTTATGGCAATACTGTGCAAGCTGTCCTAAACTCTAAATTTTTAAAAATTGTCGGCGTGGGTGTGGTCTTTTTGGGTGTTTTAAAAGTTAAAGGTTGGTTAAAAAATGATTAATAATATTACATATTACGGTTCAATTCCTGAAGAGTTTTATAGTTTTGCTGTAGGTCTGACTGATTTACAAAAAGCTGAAATTAGAGAAAGTTTCATTTTGAATGTTCAAGTATCTCGGCGGTATTGTGTTTTTTATGCTCGCGATTTTTATTTTCTGATTTACGCTTCTGGTGAAATCGAATTGATGCGCCCGGGCTTTACCAAGGTTGCTGTTTCTGATTTGTTAGAACAAGGCCGGGAAACTTTCCGGGTTTGTGCAAGGCCGGGAACTGTTGATGTCTCTTTGTCGTATTTAGATGTGTTGGAAGTACAAAGTAATTTTGATTCTCAACTGATTCTTGATAATTTGGTGCTCGTTTTAGACGAGTTAAAAAAAAAATTAGCTAGTCTTGCGCTTTTAGATTCAACTGAATCTAGTACTCGTGCATCTGCTGATGCTGTAATACAGTCGGCTGTTGATGCTGTAATGGATTTAGTTGGGTTGGTCAATAATGCTCTTGATTCTGAGGTTGTGGCTCGTGGTTCTGCTGATTCTGCGGAGGTTACTGCTCGTAATTCTGCTATTGCTGTAGAAACAACTG
>JAENWH010000383.1 GCA_016650135.1 Peptostreptococcaceae bacterium | reverse complement strand
GCTGTAAGTGGGAAGCCTTCAATTCCAAATTCATTAAAAAAGTTCAAATGAGCTCCATGTGCCTGATCAACGATTAATATTTTACCAAATCTATGAACCACTTCAGCAATTTTTTCAACATCGCTGCATATCCCGTAATAATTTGGGCTTGGCAGTATGACCGCTTCCGCATCAGGGTTACTCATCAGCTTTTCTTCTATTTCACACGGCGTTATCTGGCCTGAAATCTTCCAGTCCTCAATCAGCTCAGGATAAGCATAAATCGGCTCAATACCGGCCAGGGTTAAAGCATTAAAAACAGACTTGTGACTGTTCCTTGCCATAATTATTTTTTTCCCTTTTGGAACTGTAGCTAAAATTGCTGCTATTAAACCACAGCTTGTTCCGTTAATCAATAGAAAAGATTGTTTTGCACCATAGAGTCTGGCATATTTTTCTGAAACTGCTTTAATAATACCTTCTCTTTGAAAAAGGTTATCAGCTCCTTCTATTTCAGTAATGTCATAATCAAAAAAATGATCTAAAAAGTCTTCATGCCCAAACCTTTTATAAAAACCAGATCCTTTATGCCCCGGCATATGAAAGGATACTGGTTTTTTCAATGCATGTTCTCTTAAAAATTTCTCCACTTTCTTCTCCTATTTCAAACAGACAAAACCATTGCCAGCTGCCTGTATCGAGCCTGATTTATGGTTTTTTTATAGCTAGTTGAAGAATATAAGCAACCGCTGCCAACCCCAGTATGATTGCAAAAGCATTGAAGTATGAGCCTGTCGCTGTTTTGATTGCGCCAGCCAGAAGCGGCCCTAAAATAGATCCCGGTATAATGGCGGTGTTCATCACACTAAAATTCAATGCGTAATTTTTTGTACCATAAAAAAGATTTACATAAGCTGCATTTGTCGGTGGAATACTTCCATATGCAAGGCCAATTACAACTCCACCTGCAATAAAAAGTGTTATATTCTGACTGTAAACTGCCATCAAAAGTATTGCAAACGCAACAACCATACTTGAATTTGACCATATAACAGAAATTTTTCTTCCGAATCTGTCAAAAATCAAACCCACCAGGACTCTGCCAACACCGTTGGAAACAGATACAACGCCCATTATCAAAGCTGCTTGAACAACCGTGGCGCCAATATCCTGAGCTGCAACAGCGGCATGTCCGATCACTGCAAGGCCGGCTCCTGTCAGAATTGCTGACCAGCTGAAATACAACCAGAAAGATTTTCTTTTCAACATATCCAACGTGCTGATTTCTGTCCCAAAAGACTCATTTCCCTTGCTTTTCATCTTTTTCGCGGGAAGAATATCATTCTCTCCCGGTGGTTTAATAAAGATTCCTCCGATGAAGAGAATCACAGCAAAGAGAAAGGCCAGAATAACAAAAGTGATTCTGAAGCCCATGGATACTATTAATGAAGATGCTACGGAGCCTAAAATCAAACCGCCGCCGCCAAAGCACATCAGCAATATGCCAGATATTAATCCGACCTTGTCTGGAAACCACTTAATAACAGTACTAATGTTAGCATTGTAGGCAAGTCCTACTCCTAAACCGCAAAATACACCATAAGAAATATAGATCCCCAACAGTGTCTCTACTCTTGAAGAAAGTAAAAATCCGGCAGCTAACAGGACTGCCGAAAGCATTATGATAAATCGCCCGGACTTTTTCTTTAACAGCATTCCGCTGATTACCCCGCCAATACAAAAGAATATCATTGAAATGGTAAAGGTAAGCGATGTTTCAGTTCTGTTCCATCCAAATTCCGCTTCCAAAGGTTTGACGAAAATTGACCAGGCATAGATTAATCCGATTGACAGATAAATAAAAGCTCCCGCGACTAACGGGATAATTCTTTTCCCCATATTTACTCCTGTTCTGCTACTAATGAAGCAAGTGCTAAAGATAAAAATTTCTCTTCAGAGGACGATCCTCGTGAGGTTAAAACCACCGGAATTTTCGCTCCAACTATAATTCCTGCCATTTTACCTCCTACAGTAACTGTTAAACATTTGTTTAAAATATTTCCAGTTGCCATAGAAGGAGCCAGCAATATATCAAATTCGCCGCTGTATGGGCAATCAAACTTCTTTATTTTCGCAACTTCGGGATCCATCACAAGGTCATATGAAATTGGCCCCACAACATCGCAATTTTTAATCCTGCCATCTTTATTCATTAGGACTAGAGCTTCCGCATCTAATGTTTCCGGCATTTTCAGGTTCACGTTTTCAACGCCGCAAAGCACTGCCACACTAGGTCTGTCATAACCTAGAGATCTTAACACTTCTACTGCATTTATTATAATATCTCTTTTTTCTTCGAGTGTTGGATGGGGAATCATTCCTCCATCTGTAAGAACTGTCAGCCTGTTAAATCCCGGGACTTCATCAATTGCCACATGAGACATGATTCTTCCTGTATGAAGGCCGTTTTCCTTATTAACCAGAGGTTTTAAAACATCCTTTGTGTCAACCATGCCTTTCATAATAAAGTCGGC